>CAIYPH010000424.1 GCA_903928045.1 uncultured Rhodospirillales bacterium | reverse complement strand
CGCCTCCAGCCCTCGGTGCGCATCCATTCGATCCAGCCCTGCCAATAGGGCTGCCACTCGCCGTCGCGGTGGATCAGGCCGAGGTTCACCATCACCTGGCCGTCCGGCGCCATGACGTCCGGCATGCGGGCGAACACGCCGCGCATCAGCGCATCCCAGTCGCCGATGCCGCCGGTGGTGTAGTTCCGTTGGTTGCCATAGGGCGGTGAAGTGAACAGCAGGGCCGCGCGGTCGCTGCCCATCAGACGGCTCACCGCCGTGGCGTCCGTGGAGTCCCCGCAGAGCAGGCGATGCTCGCCGAGCAGCCAGAGATCACCTGGCCGCGTCACCGCGTCGCACGGCGGCTCGGCATCGGCGTCGGCTGGATCATCAGCGCCATCGGCCTCGCCATCGTCGGCGACGGTCTCGGGCGCCGCCATCAGATCCGCGATCTCGGCGTCGCTGAAGCCAGTCAGCGCGAGATCGAACCCCATGGCATTGAGCTCGCCGAGTTCGAGCGCCAGCGTCGCGGTGTCCCAGCCGGCGTTCAACGCCAGCTTGTTGTCGGCCAGCAGATAGGCGCGGATTTGCGCCTCGGACCAGCCGCGCGCCACCATGACGGGGATGTCGGCCAGCCCAAGGCGCTGCGCCGCCAGCACGCGACCGTGGCCGGCGATGATGGTGCCGGCCTCGTCGGCCAGGACCGGGTTGGTGAAGCCGAACGCCTCGATGCTCGCCGCGATCTGGGCGACCTGCTCGTCGCTGTGTGTGCGGGCGTTCCGGACGTAGGGCGTCAGGCGCGCAATATCCCACCGCTCGACACGGTCGGCGGGCCAGGCCGTGGCGGTGGCCTGAACGCGGTCGGGAGCGGGAATTGTCATGGTGCCTCGATTGCGGAATGGCGGTAATCTGCCGATTGGGGCGTTTGACCCCCTATGCGACTTTCGCGACTATGCGCGCATTGGCCCAACACGGTTGTTGGCACGATTTTTGCTTGGTCGAAAAACCCCCATCCCCCAGGCCGGTGAACCTCCCCCAGGCCCCCCCGGCACGCCGCGGCTACTGCCGCCGCGGGTCCAGTGGCCACCCGTTGGCGTCCGCACCACGGATGTGGCCGGCCCCACCTGACCGGCTGCCGTTGGGCCGTTCCTTCAGCTGGGCGTCGTGGTGGGCACAGAGGGATCGCAGGTTGCCGAGACGATCGGCAGGCGTGGGCGTTGGCGAGCGAGGGCGGCGTCCGATGTGGTCGGCATGGGTGGCGCGACGGGTGCAACCGGCAACGTCGCAGCGGTGGTTGTCACGGGCCAGACATTGACGGCGAAGGTCTCGCCAGAAAGACGACGCGTAGAAAGCGGCGCTGTCGGGGTGGGGCATGGCGTCCGGGCCGCCCAAGTCATCTATCGTGGCCAGACTTTACCGCGAGTGGTTCCAGCGCCGCAATCGGGTTTCGTGGGTTGCGTGTTTGCAAGGTGGACGTTGTCCACACACGTAGATAGAATGCAGGCAGGAGAAGCATTCATGCTGAAGATCAAGCCACCCACCAAGCGTCCTGCCAGTCGTAAATCAACCGGCAAGCCCTCCTCGGCGTCCACCACGGCCGGCGCCATCAACATCCGCGTTCGCGATGACGACCGCACGCTGATCGACCAGGCCGCGTCGCTGTCGGGCAAGTCGCGCTCGGAGTTCATGCTCGACGCCGCACGCCGTGCTGCCAACGAGACCATCCTCGATCGCACGCTGTTCCGCATGACGCCGGCGGCGTTCGCCACGTTCACCGCCATGCTCAATGCGCCACCACAGCCCAATGACCGGCTGCGCAAGCTGATGAATACCAAGGCGCCGTGGGAGTGAGCCGCGGTGCGCTGTCCGCACCCGTTGCGCTCGATGAAGACCACGACTGCACCTTGTTCGATTGCGGCGAGCCATCGCTGAACGACTGGCTGGTTCGGCGTGCCCGAGCCAATCAGGCATCCGGCGCCTCGCGGACGTTCGTCGTGTGCCGCGATGAGTTCGTCGTCGCCTACTACGCCCTCGCCGCCGGGGCGGTGGCGTCGACGGGTGCACCAGGCAAGGTGCGACGGAACATGCCCGATCCGATCCCGATGGCCGTGCTGGGCAGGCTTGCCATCGACCGGACATTGCAGGGCCAGGGGATCGGACGTGCCCTGCTGCGTGATGCCGTGCTTCGTGTGGTGCAGGCCGCTGAGGCGATCGCCATCCGTGGCATCCTGGTGCAGGCGATCAGCGAGGACGCTCGCCGCTTCTACATCGCCTGCGGCTTCGTGCCGTCGCCAGGTGACCCCATGCTGCTGATGGCCACACTCGGCGACGTCACGTCCGCCTTGGGTTGATCCTTCAGGCCGCCTTTGCCCGCGGCATCAACCCATAGTGCACGGCGAGCACGTTGAGCGCCCCGACCAGGATGCCCTGGGCCTGGACGTGGTGGACGGGGCGACCACCCCATCCCCGCCGACCCGCCCATTCGCGCAGGGAATGCTCGAGGCCGACAACATGCCAGAGGCAACTGCCGCAGGCGGTGTCGGCGCCACCGAACACGGCAAGCGCCCCGGCAATCCGCGCCCTGGCTGCTGTGCTCCGTTCGCCGGGCGCGTCGCCCCCGCTGCTGGTCACCCGCATCAGCGCCGACACCCGCATGCCATCGAGCGCTGCCGCGCGAAACTGGCCACGGAACATGCTGCCGGCCTCGTGCATCTGCGGCGTGATGGCGCCATTTGCGAGCAGCTGACCGAGCGTGTCGATGATGCGCCGATGGGTCACCGGCGCGCCGGTTTGGGGATCGACGGCCCGCAATGGCGGCGTCACCGGATCGTGCTGCAACCGCCACCTTGTGGCCTTGCCGAGATCGTCCCGGCCGGGCTTCGAGCGTTTGGCTTTGTCCTTACCGACCATGGTGATGCCCTCCACTGCGGTGCCCCCAGCGCCGGTTGGCTTCGTTGGTGATGGCCTGGCGCAGCCAGGGATCGGTGATGTCCTCGACCGGCAGGGCGGCGATGTGGTGCTCGTGCCATGCGCGTGCCCGCATGGCTTCGAGGTCCTGAAGCGTGGACGGGCTACGAGCCATGTCCAGACACGACCGTGGGGATTGCGGCGCACCGGGCAGCCTCATGCCGCACCGCCCTGGGCGTCGATCGCCCACAGCAGGATGGCCAGCGCGTCTGCCTCGTTGTCGTCGGCGGGATGGAAGCCGCGGGCCTCCATCGCGGCGATGACGGCGTCCTTGCCGGCGTTGCCCTTGCCGGTGGCGAAGCGCTTGATGGTGCCGACCGGGACGCCCTGGTAGGGCAGTTCCCGTTCCTCACACCATGCGGTGAGATGGGCGAGGAAGCCCCCGTAAATGTGCGCCGCGTCGGTGCCGGCATGGGCCCGGACTTCCTCGAAGACAACGCGGTCGATGCCACGGGCGAGGCGCGAGATTTCCGTCAGCCAGGCACGGAAGCGGAGATAGCGCATGCCGCCGCCCTCGAACCGGCTGGGGCGGAACGTCATGGTGCCCGAGGTGATGATGCCATCTCGGCCGCGCAGGGCCCAGCCAGTGGTGGAGCCGAGATCGAGGGCGAGGATGATGGGCAACGCGATCAGCACCGGTGCAGATTTGATCGGTGCGATGGGAGCACTTGCGCAGGGCGCGAGTGCGTTCAGAGTCGTGGAAGCCATGATGATCTCCTGAGAGGGGGAGCTTCGTGGTCAGGGCGACGTCGGCATGGTTCTTGGCGGAGCTTGCCGGCGTCGCCCGCCTGGAGGGGGAGGCTGTGAGAGCCTGGTGGCCCCGTGGCGTAGGGGCGGCTCATGGCACGCCGTCCAGCCAGGATGGCGCCACGTCGGTCGGGGAACCTGCCACCGGACGTTCCCCGGCACGTTCCCCGTGAAAATCGCTGTGTTTATCTACATCGGGGGAACGTGGTGAACATGGGGAACGTTTTCCCGGCTCTTCCTCCATGTGCGCGTGTGCGTGTGCATGCATTAGGGTTGAAAAACGTTCCCCATGTTCCCCACGTTCCCCGTTTGCTGTTGTGGACTGCATGTTTGCGCGGGGAACGTCCGCAACCGACGTTCCCCGAATTGCCCCGACGTTCCCCGCAATCGTGGCATCATCGCCACCAACGGGCATCTCCGCCTCCGGCATGACGCCCAGACTCCATTGCCGCGCCTTGTGGGAGATGCTGCCCAATTCAATGCGGACCCTGCGGTAGGGGATCTGGAACACCCGATCACGGACCTTGCGGAGCATTTTCCCGAACCGTGTGCGGAGCGCCCGCTCAGGCCCATCTCCGATATCGATCGGCGGCTCGGCCCTGATTGCGAGATCGTAGAGCTCGGCAACCCCAACGTCGGCGGTGCCGAAGCGGTCCCACCAGGCCTGCACAAACGCGCGCCAGGTGGCACCCTCGGTGTCCGCGGCCTCAAGGGATTCGTCCAGGTTACCGAGGAAGCCCTCGATGCCGGCGTTCTCCAGCACACCTCCGATCGTCTGCGCCCAGTTCTCATAGCTCCCGATGCTGCGCGCGCCGCGTGGCCGACCGGCCGCGATCCAGCCCTGGCAGAGCGTCAGGCAGGCTGCGATCAGCTTCCCGCGGTTGCTACGCACCCAGCCCATCAGATCGGGGTGACGAAAGCCGTCGCGCCGCCAGGGTTGATCAACGCGTGCGTCGAGCCGGATGCGCACGAGGCGGCGTGACATCTCGTTGGAGAAGGACGGATTGTTGCCGGTGGCAATCCAGGTGCAGCGGATCGGCAACCTGGCCATCTCCGACACGCCGAGAATGCGGTCTTCCCAGAACGGTGCTGTCAGGGCGGCGGCCAGCGCCGATGAGTCAAGCTCGTTGCGCAGATTGTCGATCAGAACCAGCGACGGTATCTGGCGGAGTTTGGCGGTCACCCGCTTGCGCCATTCCTCGTCGTCGCGGCCTTCGGTCATGACCGAGGCGCCAACGCCGGTGATGATAGTGGCAATCGCGTCGACCATCAGCGTGGCGCCGGTGCCGGGCGTCGGTTTCTCGATCAGGTGCAACGGCGTTGCGCCATCGATCATGGCCCGGATGAAGCCGAGGAGCAGCAACGCGACAGCATGTGCGCGCTCGGCGGTGCTGACGAAAGGGAACTCACCGAGGAGGTCGTCGAGGATCAGCGCGCGGGCTGCGGCGATCTCCGCCTCGGTCGGGTGCTCCGGGATCGGCGGCACGATCAAGCCTGGTGCTGCGTGATACAGCAGCTTCGCATCAGCGTGATAACCGGGCGTGGTGAGCAGCGTGCCGCTTCGGCCGAACACTGGCGTGCTGACGATACCGGCGAGCACAGGCAGGTTGGTATCCGGGGTCACCAGCAGCGACTTCACCAGCCCGGTGGGTGGCGGCGCCGGGACGAGGTCACCCTGCCGGTTGAGCTTCCGCCAGGTCGCTACCAGCGCCAGCATATGGCGGAGACGCTCATCGTTGAGCATTGCAACCGTGGGGCGACCCTCATCGTCGGGTATGATCCAACTTGGCAGGCCTCCGGCACGGAACAGCCAGGGCGGATTGTTGGTGGCATAGAGCACGGACCAGGTCCGGTTCACGGCCCGCTTCAGATCCCCCTCGTCGGCACGCAGCTGTGGCACCTGCTGCCCCGGGTCCCGGAAGCCAACCGGCAAGTGGCGGCCGACCGGCGTGTCCTGCACATCATCCGGTTGGTCGTTGCTGGTTGCAGCGGCGCGGACGAGCGACACGATCGGGGCCGGACCGTCGCGCAGCAGCATATCGTTGAAGTCGTCGCCCGGCTCCGGAGGCAGCACGATCGCCGCCCGCCGCCCGTCACCTTTGAGCCGGCGCAGGAGCGTTTCGGCGGCGCGGTGGCCAGCACCAGATACATCGTGGTCCGCCAGGATGAGGACGTGCCGGGCCTCGGGCGGCAGTTGCACCTGCTCCATCCCCGCCGTGGACAGTGTCGCCCAGACCGGCAGTCCTGGACAGGCGGTCATGACGGCGAGGCCGGTCTCGATGCCCTCTGACAGGGCAAGGATGCCGTCTGCGCCGATGGTCGCGAGCCGAACAGCACCCCCGCCAGTCTTGCCCAGCATCATGCGCGGCTTGCTGACCCTTGCTTTGACAATCTGCTCCGGTGCTTGGTCATCGGCCGCGAGATAGGTGCGATGGACGGCGACAATCTCGCCGGCCTGGCTGACGACGGTTGCGACCAGCGCGGGATAGCCGGTTTTGGTCTCCCAATGCGTGAGGTCAGGATGGAACTGGAGATCTGTGCAGGTCGGCGGCTCAAGGCCACGCTGGCGCAGGTATGCCTCCGCCATCGTGCCGGGGAGCGGGACAGCATGGTCAACGATGAAGCTGATCTCGCGGGTGTGGTCGCGCTCCGGCTTCGGCGTGGCCGGCGGTTCCTGTCGCGCTGGCGGTGCACCGGACCAGCCGACCATATCGGCAGCGTGAGCATAGAGGTCGCGACCGGTGAGCCTGGTGCCATTCCCCAATGTGCTGAGCGGTCCACCCCCCTGATCACCATCAAAGTCATGCCAACTGCCGGCGTGTTCGCCGATGAGGGTGATGACGCAGGAGCCGGAGTTCCGCGGGGGATCGCCGTGGATGTTGGCCAGCCGCCACTCGTTGCCCTCGCGCCGGCCGTTAGGAAATAGGCCCGGCACCCAGGCGTGCGCCGTGTCGCGCAGGCGCTGGACAATCGCGTCGAGGTCATACCGCACCGGCGCCGTAGCGATGTCGTTCAGATCAATCAATTGAACGCCCCCGTCGGGACAACACCGGTGAAGAAACTCTTGTCCGGCCGCACCGCAATGAAGCCGAAGCCGGGGCCGCTGTATTTCGGGTCTGGGGCAATCCAGAGATCGGCCTCGGGGTCGTAGACGGCGATACCGGGGCCGAAGAGTGCATCTAAGAAAGGCTTGTTGATTTCCGTTGAGATCTGACCCGGGAAGGTCGGAATTTTCCACTGAGAATTGACCCATGTTTGAACCTCCCCCCACTGCGAACGGCGGGGGAACATGGAGTGATCGACATGGCGTTGTTGAGCTTGATCCGGCGCT
>CAIYPH010000423.1 GCA_903928045.1 uncultured Rhodospirillales bacterium | reverse complement strand
TACCTCGACAGCTACCTGAAGTGGTTCCACCTCGCCACCATCCGCCTCAACCCAACACCAAGAGCATGTCTCAACGCCGCAATTCAGACCTACGCATAGAATACGAGAATAGAGCCAAGACTTTTATCCGGGTGGGGCGCTCGATGGCGCCCCACGCTCCGCATAAACGGAATAAAAGTTTTTTGCTTCTTTTTTTCAAAAAAGAAGCGCTTGCTTACTTAATCCTGATCCGCATAAGGGTTTTTCGAGCCCCGGAACTGCAACCGCACCGGCGTACCCGGCAGCGAGAACTCCTCGCGCAGCGAATTCACCAGATAGCGCTGGTAGTCCTCCGGCGTCATTTCCACCCGGGTGCCGAAGATGATGAAGGTCGGCGGCCGCGCCTTGGCCTGGGTGACGTAGCGCAGCTTGAGGCGCTTGCCCTCCACCAGCGGCGGCTGATGGCGCGACAGGGCGTTCTCGAACCAGCGGTTGAGCGCGCCGGTGGGCACGCGGAGGTTCCACACCGCATGCGCCCGGCGCACGGCGGGGAGGAGCTTTTCAACCCCCTGGCCGGTGAGGGCCGAGAGGGTCACCACCTCGATGCCCTTCATCTGGGCGAGGCTGGTCTCCAGCCGATCCTTCACCGCGCGGCGGGTCTTGTCGCGATCGGCGGCGGCGTCCCATTTGTTGAGCGCGATCACGCAGGCGCGGCCCTCGCGTTCGACGAGGCGGGCGAGCTGGAGGTCCTGGTCCTCGATACCGCGCTCGGCATCGACGGTGAGCACCACCACCTCGGCCATTTTGAGCGCCTCGATGGAGGCGCTGACCGACATTTTCTCCAGCTCCAGCTCGATCCGCGCCCGCTTGCGCAGCCCGGCGGTGTCGACCAGCTCGATGCGGGTGCCGTCGGTGTCGGTGATCTCGACGGCGATGGAATCGCGCGTCAGGCCCGGCTCCGGCCCGGTGATCATGCGGTCCTCGCCGAGCAGGCGGTTGAGCAAAGTGGATTTGCCGGCATTGGGGCGGCCGACGATGGCGAGCTTGAGCGGCCGCTCGACCAGCGGGCCTTCCTCTTCCTCTTCCGGCTCCTCCGGCAGCGCGTCGGCGATTTCGCCCATGAGGTCGGCGAGGCCCTCGCCATGCTCGGCGGAAATCGCGATCGGCTCGCCGAGCCCGAGCGAATAGGCCTCGAGCGCGGCGTTGGAGCCCTGGCGCCCCTCGGCCTTGTTGACCACCAGCATCACCGGGCGGCCCTGCCGGCGCAGCCAGGCCGCGAAATGCGCGTCGGCCGGGGTGATCCCGGCGCGGGCATCGACCACGAACAGCACGAGATCGGCGAGGTGCACGGCGGCCTCGGAGGAGGCGCGCATGCGGCCGAACAGGGTTTCCGGGGCGGATTCCTCCAACCCGGCGGTGTCGATCAGGCGAACCTGCCGGCCGCGCAGCTGGGCGATCGCCTCCTTGCGGTCGCGCGTCACGCCCGGCGTATCGGCCACCAGCGCCCGGCGCCCCCCGGCGAGGCGGTTGAACAGGGTGGATTTGCCGACATTGGGCCGGCCGGCGATGACGACGGTGGGGGTGATGGCCACGCTACCGGTATGCCGCGAGGGAGCCGTCGTCGGTGACGATGTAGAGCGTGCCGTCGGCGATGATCGGGGTGACGGAGGCGGGGCCGGCGAGTTTCTGGCTGCCGAGAACTTGCCCGGTATAGGGCGAGAGGCTGAGCGCCAAGCCGTTGCTGCCGGCGAGGATCAGCCGGTCCCCGGCCAGCACCGGGCCGAACCAGCGGATCGGTTCCTTCTTCTTCTCCGGATTCTCGAACGTGTCGAGCTGGGTCACCCAGGCGGCCTGGCCGTCGAGCAGGGAGAAGGCGACGACCTGGTTGCCGGTGGTGGCGAGGAACAGCCAATCCCCGGCGACCCAGGGCGACTCGCCGGAGGCGACATTGCGCTCCCACAGCCGCCGCCCGCTGCGCAGGTCGACCGAGGCGAGCTGCTGGCCCATGCTGACGGCGAAGGCGCGGCCGGATTTGATGGCGGTGCGGCCGATGATGGTGGAGACGTCGGCCAGGCTGTTGCGGCCGCGGGCGGCGGCGAAGCTGTCCACCCAGATCACCGCGCCGCTGACCGGGTTGAGCGCCACCAGCTCGCCGGCGCCGAAGCCGGCCAGGAGCAGGCCGTCGCCGAAGGCGGGGGCGGGCAGGCCGAGCACCATCGGGTCGGCGCTGCGGCCCTGGTAGGACCACAGGTTCTTGCCATCCTTGGCCGACAGCGCCACCAGCTCATTGTCGAGCAGCGGCACGAAGACGCGATCGGACGCGACGGTCGGGTTCCCCCGCGCGGGCGAGGGCAGTTTCACGCGCCACTTCACCGCGCCGGTGGCGGGATCGAGCGCGAGCGCGTCGGCGCGGCCGGTGACGACGTAGAGCAGGCCATCGGCGAAGGCGGCGCCGCCGCCGAGATTGGTGCTGCGGTCATCGTCGGCCTGGGTGACGGTCTTCCAGGCCTGGGCGCCGGTTTTCGCGTCGAAGGCGGTGACCACGGCGTCGCTGTCCATGGCGAAGACGCGCCCGCCGGCGATGACGGGCTGCGCGGTGACCTTGCGGCGGTAGCCGCCACCGGTGCCGATCGAGCTCGACCAGGCCTGGGCGACCGCGTCGCGCAGGGCGGGATGCTCCATCACGTGGGCGGTCGTCCCGCCGGCCTGGGGCCAGTCGGCCACCGCGGCGGGGGCCGGGAGGGCGATTTTCAGGGCGCCGGGCTTGGCGACCTGCACTTCGGCGCTGGCGGTGAGCACGGCGACGCGGGTGCCGGGCAGCGGCGCCTTCTCGTTGCCGAACCAGTTGTCCCACAGGCTGCAGCCGCCCAGCAAAGGCAGCAGCAGGGCGGCGCGGAGGGCTTTACGGTATGGCATCATGGTTCCACGTCTTGAGATTCTAGCTGCCCAGCCGCTCGAGCAGGCCGCTCGCGCGTCCGCGCACGCCATCGGGCGCCGCCTGGTCCTGCGAGAGGCGCTTGAGGGTGTCGCGGGCGGCGTCCTTGTGGCCCTCGCGGATATCGAGCAGGGCCTGGGCCTCCTCGGCGAGGGGGCGCCAGGCGTTGTCCGGCGCGGTGAGCGGCGCGAGGCGGGCGCGCAGGGCGGCGGGGGCGCCGGTGTCGATCTGGTGCCAGACCCATTGCAGGGCGGCGAAATCGCGGATCAGGGAGTCGGCTCCGCTATCGGCGGCGACCTTGTCGAACAGGGCCAGCGCGGCATCGCGCGCGCCGGCATCGAATCGCAGCCCGGCCTCGCGCAGGCGGGCGAGGCTGCGGTAGCTGGCGCTCCCCTCGCCGGCGACCTTGGCGAGTTCGGCCAGAGCGAGGTCGCGATCGGCCGGGGCCTTGCTGGCGGCGGCGCGGGTGGCATCGAGGAAGATGCCGGCGACGCGGGCGGTTTCCTTGGCTTCGTAGGCCCGCCAAGCCTGCCAGGCGCCGACGCAGAGGACCACCACGAGCGCCGCGCCTGCGAGCACGCCGCCGTATTTCTTAAGCATCTTCTGCGCGCGGTCGGCGCGCAGGTCTTCATCGACTTCGGCGAAAATGTCAGACACGTCGCATCCTCTGGTCTCCCGGCGGCGGCCGGGCGGCGGAACATAGCGGCCGCGTCCCCTCGGAGCAAACGCGGGGGCGCGGCAACACGCTGTTCATCTTCGCGTCATAGCATGGATCATGATCAAGCGGTGGCCTTGTGTGAGCCTGATGGCGGTGCTGGCGGGCTGCGGCTCGCCGGGCAATGTGGTGACGATGGCGGCCAATGTGGCCACCGTGCCGGTGTTCGGGCGGACCGTGCCGGACATGGTGTTCTCCGGCATGTCCGGGCGGGACTGCTCGATGGTGCGGGTCGAGCAGGGCAAGACCTGGTGTCGGGAGGCGGAACCTCCGCCGGCGGAGCCGGTATTCTGCACCCGCAGTCTCGGGGTGGTGGATTGCTGGGAGAGCCCGGTGGCCCAGCCGCTCCCGCGGCGGCGGGGCATGGCGGATGGGCCGACCGCGCTCACCGGGGCGCAGGAGCGGCACCGGACGCGGAGCTGGCCGGGGCTGACCGGGGATGTCCCGCTGTCTCCCGCCCCATCGGTCGATCTCGCCGGACCCTGATCTGCGTTCAGCGCACGCCTGGAAACTGGCGGCTTTCGTGGCGATTGGCATACTGGAACGGTTGCAGGGAACACAGCGATGCAGAAAGCCGTAGCCGATACCGACGACACCGTTTTGCTGCGTCCGCCGCCGGCGGTGACGATGTTCCCGGTGCTGATCGCGTTGAGTTTCTGCCATCTGCTCAACGACATGATGCAGTCGATGATCTCGGCGCTGTATCCGATGTTCAAAACCAACTTCCACCTCGACTATTCGCAGATCGGCATCATCGCGCTGTGCTTCCAGCTCACCGCGGCCTTGCTGCAACCGGCGGTGGGGATGGTGACGGACAAGAAGCCGATGCCGTTTTCGATCTCGATCGGCATGGGCTCGACGTTGGTGGGGCTCCTCCTGCTTTCGGTGGCGCATGACTACTGGGTGGTGCTGATCGCCGCGGGGCTGGTGGGCATCGGCTCGGCGATTTTTCATCCCGAATCCTCCCGGGTGGCGCGGGTGGCGTCGGGCGGGCGGTATGGGCTGGCGCAGTCGGTGTTCCAGGTCGGCGGCAATGCGGGCGGGGCGATCGGGCCGTTGATCGCGACCTATTTCATCCTGCGCACCGGCCAGTCCTCGGTGGCCTGGGTGGCGGTGGCCGCCTTGGTGGCGATGATCATCCTGGCGCGGGTCGGGTTCTGGTACCGCGACAACCGGCCCAACACCCCGCTCAAGGCGCGGGCCACCGTGGCCGGGGGCGCGGTGCTGACGCGGAAGAAGGTGATTTTCTCCATTTTCATCCTCGCCGCGCTGACCTTCTCCAAGAACGTCTATACCGCCTCGATCGGCTCCTACCTCTCCTTCTATCTGATCGACGTGTTCAAGCTCTCGGCCCCCGACGCGACCTTCCATCTGTTCATCTTCAGCGCGGCGGTGGCGGCCGGCACGCTGCTGGGCGGGCCGATGACCGACCGGATCGGGCGGAAGACGACGATGTGGATCTCCATCCTCGGCGTGCTGCCCTTCACCATCATGCTGCCCTACGCCAATTTGTTGTTCACCGACGTGCTGCTGGTGATCATCGGCGGGCTGATGGCCTCGGCGTTTCCGGCCATCATGGTCTACGCGCAGGAACTCGTGCCGGGGCGGGTGGGCATGATCGCCGGCATCTTCTTCGGCTTCGCCTTCGGGCTCGGCGGCCTGGGGGCGGCGGGGATGGGGTGGATCGCGGACCGGACCAGCATCTCCTACGTCTACCAGCTCGCCTCCTTCCTGCCGGCGATCGGGTTGTTGACGGCGTTGTTGCCAAATATTGCCGGGGCTAAAGGGAAGTAAGCGGTTCTTTTTTGAAAAAAAGAACCAAAAAACTTT
>CAIYPH010000422.1 GCA_903928045.1 uncultured Rhodospirillales bacterium | reverse complement strand
GCGCGCATACGCTGGGCGCCATCGAGCTCTCCAATCCTGGCAAGCCACCGCCCAAACGCCACTTTGTCCATACCTGAGATGTTCCCCTGACGCCGGGGAGTAGAATCGCAGATCTCAACAGATGACGCAATAAGAGCGAAAAACTTTGTCCGGGCGCAGCGCTCGTTGCCGCGGCGCGTCAGTTGCGGCATAGTATCGGGAGAGGGATAAAAAGACTGGAGGCTTCCATGCTTGAAGACCGCTTCGGCAACCCGCTCTCGACTACGTCCTCCGCCGCGCGCGACGCCTATGTCGAAGGATGCGATCTGCAACTCGCCTTGTGGGCCGGCGCCGACGCGGCCTTTGCCCGCGCCACGGAGCATGACCCGGGTTTCGCCCTCGCCCATGTCGGCGCTGCCCTGGTTGCCGCCGGGCGTGGCGATGGCGCCGCCGCGCAGGCCAGCCTGGCAGCGGCGCGGGCGGTGTCCGGCCTCTCGGCCCGCGAGGCTGCCCATGTCGGGTTCTTTGCCCTCGTGCTGACCGGCCAATCCGCCGAAGCCACCGCCGCCGGGCGCGCCCATCTCGGCCAGTTCCCGTGCGACGCGATGGTGATGAATAACTACGCCACCATTATCGGTCTGCTCGGCCTGTCCGGCCGGCCGGGCTGCAAGCGGGAACAGGAACTCGCCTTCGATTACTTCGCCCCGCATTGGGGCGAGGAGTGGTGGTACCTCGCCCAGCACTCCATGGCCCTGCTCGAAGTCGGCCGTCTCGATGAGGCGGAAGCACGCAACGAGCGCGCCATTGCCATCAACCCGCGCAATCTCTGGAGTGCACATTCGCGCGGCCACATCGCCTATGAGCGCGGCGAATATGCCAGCACGCGGCCCTACATCCGCGACTTCCTGGCGGACTGCCCGCCGTCCAGCTTCCTCTACGGCCACCTCGCCTGGCATCTCGCGCTGGCCGATCTCTTCGCCGGGGACAGCGCGGCGGCTTGGCAAGGCTTCTCCGCCGCCGTCGCGCCCGGGCGGCACACCGGCGGCCCGCGCACCCAGGTGACCGACGCGGTGCAGTTCCTATGGCGCTGGGAACTCGCCGGCCACCAGCGCGACCGCGCGGCATGGGAGGCGCTGGAACGCCTGACCGCGCGTATCCTGCCCCATGCCGGCTCCCATTTCCCGGACTGGCACGCGGCCATCGCCGACGCCTCGGCGGGGAATGCCGCGCGGCTTGAGGCGCTGATCGCCGAAATGGACGAGCGCATGCGCCTTGGCCGCTACCCCGAAGGCGGCATCACCCAACAGGCCGCCCGCGGCTTCGCCGCCTTCGCCGCCGGGGACTGGGCCGGCGCCATCGCCCGCCTGCGCCCGTTGCTCGCCGAATCCGAACGCCTCGGTGGCAGCCGCGCCCAGCTCGACATCGTTGAGTTCACCGTGCTCCGCGCCTGCATCGAGGCTGGCCGCCACGACGAAATGCAGGCGGTTCTGGCCGCCCGCCGCGGCCATATCGGCCCGGTGCCGGTCGCCGGGGTGCACTGACCGGCGATCGCGGGCGAACGAGATTGCGCAGGACGGAGCATTTCGCGAGCAATTGCATATTTTGGGAGCGGTGATGGATCTTTCAGCGGGCGGTGCACCACCATTCGCGTGCCATCAGACTCTATTTTGGGCAATTCGACGTTAGGGTTCGCCCCCTTGGCGCGCTTCTTGCCTCGCATCGGCCTCCCCGTTGAGGAGTCCGGCCCATGCTCCGTCTCGCGCTCATTGCCCTCGCCAGCCTGCTCGTGGCCGCCCCCGCTTGGGCGCAGACCCTGCGCATTGGTCTCGGCGAGGATGCTGATATTCTCGATCCCACCTTCTCGCGCACCTATATCGGCCGTGTCGTCTTTGCCGGGCTATGCGACAAGCTGTTCGACATCGACGAGAAGCTGACCATCGGGCCGCAGCTCGCGACCTCCTATGAATGGGCCGACAGCAAGACGCTGGTGATCAAGCTGCGGCCTGGCGTGGTGTTCCAGGACGGTGAGAAGCTCGATGCGGCCGCGGTGAAATACAGCCTGGAGCGGCACCTCAACCTCCAGGGCAGCTTCCGCCGCAGTGAGATCAGCAGCCTCGACCATGTCGAGATCGTCGATCCGTTGACGGTGCGGGCCGTGCTCAAGCAGCCTTTCGCGCCGTTCCTGGCCCAGCTCACCGACCGTTCCGGCATGATCGTCTCGCCCAAGGCGGCGGAGGCGGCCGGCAAGGATTTCGGGCTGCGGCCGGTATGTGCCGGGCCGTTCAAGTTCACCGAGCGGGTGGCGCAGGACCGCATGGTGCTCGATCGGTTCCCCGGCTACTGGAATGCGGGGGCCATACATTTCGACCGCGTGGTCTACCAGCCGATCATCGAGACCACCACGCGGCTCTCCAACCTCCAGGCCGGCGCGCTGGAGATGGCGAATATCGTGCCCACCGACGCGGCCGCCGTCCGCAAGGACCCCCGCCTCAACCTCGTGACCTGGGACTGGATCGGCTATAACGGCATCACCATCAACGTCGCCAACGGCCCGCGCGCCCAGCGCCCACTCGGCCAGGACAAGCGGGTGCGCCAGGCCTTCGAGCTGGCGATCGACCGGCAGGCGATCATCAACGTGGTCTATGAGGGGATGTACAGCCCGACCGCCCAAGCGATCCCGCCGAGCTCGCCCTATCACAGCGCCGCCGTGAAGCCGCCGGCGCGAGACCCGGCCAAGGCCCGCGCTTTGCTCCAGGCCGCCGGCGTCAGCCTGCCCTACAAATTGGAGCTGACAGTGGGCAACCAGCCGGACAGCCAGCAGGTCGGCGAGGTGATCCAATCCATGGCCGCCGAGGCTGGCTTCGAGGTCAAGCTGGTCGCGACCGAATCGGCCGCCGCTCACGCCGCCGCCGCGCGGGGCGATTTCGAGGCGGTGATGCTCTACTGGTCCGGCCGGCCGGACCCCGATGGCAATCTCTACAGCTTCATCCGCAGCGGGGGCGCGCAGAATGACGGGCGCTTCAGCAATCCCGGCATTGACGCCCTGCTCGACGAGGCGCGGGGGGTGACCGATATCCCCGCCCGCCGCACCGTCTACGAGAAGATGACCCGCGCCTCGGCGGAGGAACTGCCGATCGTCTATCTCTGGAACCCGAAATTCACCTGGGGGCTCAACAAGGCGATCACCGGATTCACGCCGGTGCCGGATGGGTTGATCCGTCTCCAGGGGATGGCGCTGCGCAAATAGCGCCGGCCTCTGCTAGAGAGCGGGGCCACGTCCGCAGGGATTCCGCCATGCGCCTCGAACTGCTCACCGCGCCCCAGGCCGCCGCCGCCATCGCCCGCAGCCCGGGGATCCTCTGGCCCATGGGCTCCACCGAGCAGCACGGCCCGCACGGCCTGATCGGCACCGATCACCTCTGCGCCGAGGCGATCGCGCGCCGCTTCGGGGCGGCACATGACGTGCTGGTGGCGCCCACCCTGGCGGTCGGGCAATCGCACTTCCAGCTCGGCTTCCCCGGCTCGCTCGCCATCCGGCCCTCGACCCTGATGGCCATCGTGATCGACCAGCTAGCCGCGCTCGAGACCACCGGAATCCGCCGCCTCTACATCCTCAACGGCCATGGCGGCAACATCGCCCCGGTGCGCAGCGCCGTGGCGGAATTCCACGCCGCGCGTTCCTTCGCCGGCATCGCCCCCGCCGAGCGCATCGTCGTGCGCCTGCGCTCCTGGTGGGAGCTGCCGCGCACGGACGCGCTGCGCAAGCGGCTCTATGGCGCCGATGAGGGCTTCCACGCCACCCCCTCGGAGATCGCCATCACCCAGGCCGCCTACCCCGACGTGATCGCCGAATTCGACGCCCCACCGCCGCTCCGCCTGCATGACATGACCGATCACGCCGGTGACAACTACGAGGAGGCCGCCAGCTTCCGCGCCGCCTTCCCCGATGGCCGCGTCATCTCCCATTCCGCCCTCGCCCGCCGCGCCGATGGCGAGGCACTCCTCGCCGCCGCGGTGGAGGACCTCGCGGAGGACTACGCCCGCTTCATGGCGGGCTGAGCCGCCGCTCCAATCGCCGCACCAGCGCGGAGACCACCAGGATCAGCGCGAGATATTCCAGCACCAGCAGGCTGTAGATCTCGAGTGGCCGGTATTCGACGATCGTCAGCTCATTGGCCCGCCGCGTCAGCTCCTGCAGGCCGACCACCGATATCAGCGAGCTCATCTTCAACACGTAGATGAACTGGTTGGCGAGCGCCGGCAGAATCCGCCGTATCGCCTGCGGCAGCACCACCCGGCGCATCGCGTGCCACGGCCGCAACCCCAGCGCCTGCGCCGCCTCAACCTGGCCGCGCGCGACCGACTGGATGCCGGCCCGGAAAATCTCCGCCTGAAACGCCGAATCCGAGACCGCCAGCGTGATCACCCCCGCGGTGAATACCCCGAACTCCAGCCCGAACACCACCGGCAGCCCGTAATACACCCACAGCAGCAGCACCAGCAGCGGCACCGCCCGCACGCATTCCACGTACACGCGGTTCGCCACCCGCAACCCGCGATACCGTGACAACCCCGCCAGCGCCACCGCCACGCCCACCGCGACGCTCAACACCACCGAAACCGCGGACAGCCCCACGGTCGCCCACAGCCCCTCCGCGAGAAAGCCAAGGTTCTTGCGCCCCCGCGCATCGAGCGGCGACACCACATACCAGCCCCAGGTATAGCCGGAGGACGCGCAGCCGCTCAGCAGCAGGCAGGCAAGAAGCGGCAGCCTCAGCCCTTGGCGAGCCACTTCGCCTCCAGCGCATCGAAAAACCCCTCGATGCGCTTGAGCGTGACCCATGTGTTGACGAAATTCAGCCACGCCGGGTCATCCTGCGCCACCACATAGGCAAACGGCCGGCGATTGCGCGCGGCGACATCCTTGCCCAGCAAGGTGAGCTGCTCATAGCGCTGCACCAGCGTCGCCGCCTCCACGTTGGAGGTGATCGTCGCATCCGCCCGCCCCGCCAGCACCTCCTGGAACCCGCTCGCCGGCGCCTGCACCGCCTTGATCTCCGCCTTCGGGAAATGCCGCCGCGCCTGCTCGTCGAACACCGTGCCCATGCTGACCGCCACCCGCACCCCGGCCGCATTCAGCGACTCCCAGGAAGTGAACCGCCCCGCATTGGCCTTGGACGTCACCGGCACCGTCCCCGCCTCGACATAGGGCAGCGAGAACGCCGCCGTCTTCGCCCGCGCCATGCTCACCGAGGCGCCCGAGAAGATATCGAACCGGTTGGCGGCAATCCCCGCCACCAGCGTCGCCCATTCCGCCGCCACCCACTCGATCTTCACCCCCATCTCGGCGGCAAACACCGTCATCGCCTCGATGTCGAAGCCCTTGTATTCGTTGGAGCCCGGGTCACGGAACGACATCGGGTTGAAATCCCCCGTCGTTCCGATGCGGATCGTGCCCCGCTCCAAAATCTGCGCCAGATGCGACTTCCCCGCCGCCTGCGCCGCCGCCGTCTGCGCGGACGCCGCCGCCGCTACCACCCCCAGCCCCAACGCCGCCGCAAAACCCCGCCGTTCCATCGCCTGACCCCCTGATGCGTGTCAGACAGCAAGCCATGCAGTGGCGATGGCGGCAAGCGGGAAGTGGGGACGGGAAGGGTGTTCTTTTTGTGAACAAAAAGAACCAAAAAACTTTTCGTGACTTCTTTGCCGTTGGCGTGCTTCCCCGGATGATTGGGAGCGCTACACGCCAAGCGGATCAGAGTTTTTTGCTCCTTTTTTCCAAAAAAGGAGACCTTCCCTCCCCTTGCCTTGCCCCCCCGCCCGGCTACGCTGCGACCAACCGCGCAAACCCGCTGGAGGAATTGCTGAGGATGCCCGCCAACCGGCTCTGGCACTACGCCAGCGTGCTCGCGGTCCGCGATCTCGCGGCCTCCACGGCCTATTTCCGCGACGTCCTCGGCTTCACCGTCGGCTGGGCAGACGCCGATGACTGGCGGATGCTGGAACGCGGCGATGTCCGCCTCATGCTCGGCCACTGCCCGCAGGAACGCCCGGCCAGCGACATCGGCGCCCGCAGCTACTTCGCCTACTGGCACATCGATGACGTCGGAGCCCTGCACGCCGAAATCGCCGGCCGCGGCGCCATCATCCGCCAGGCCCCCGCCGACCGCCCCTGGGGCCAGCGCGAAATGGTTATCGCAACCCCGGACGGCCACCGCATCGTCGCCGGCCAGATCCTTGGAAAATCCCAGCCATGACCGACCGCATCACCGCCGCCCGCGTCGTCGTCTGCTCCCCCGGCCGCAACTTCGTCACCCTCATCATCGAAACCGCCGCCGGCCTCATCGGCATCGGTGACGCCACCCTCAACGGCCGCGAACGCGCCGTCGCCTCCTACCTCCAGGACCACATCGTCCCCTGCCTCATCGGCCGAGACCCCGCCCGCATCGAGGACGCCTGGCAATACCTCTACCGCGGCGCCTATTGGCGGCGCGGCCCCGTCACCATGACCGCCATCGCCGCCGTCGACGTCGCGCTGTGGGACATCAAGGCCAAAGCCGCCGGCATGCCGCTCTACCAGCTCCTCGGCGGCGCCTCCCGCGAACGCATGCTCTGCTACGGCCACGCCGACGGCGCCACCATCGAGGAAGCCGTCGACGCCCTGCTCG
>CAIYPH010000421.1 GCA_903928045.1 uncultured Rhodospirillales bacterium | reverse complement strand
CGCGACCGTGATCCCGGCGATGGCGCCCAAGGTGAAACAGATCACCATGCTGCAACGCTCGCCGACCTTCTTCCGCGTCGGCCGCAACGCGATTCCGATCGCCGAGGAACTGCGCACGCTCGGTATCCAGGAGGAGTGGATCCACGAGATCGTCCGCCGCAAGATCCTCTACGAACAGGCGATCTTCACCAAGCGCGCGGCCACCGAGCCCGAGAAGGTGAAGGCCGAACTGCTGGCGGGCGTGAAGCACCACCTCGCCAATGACTTCGACATCGAGAAGCACTTCACCCCGAAATACCGGCCGTGGAGCCAGCGCATCGCCTTCATCCCCGAGGGCGACCTGTTCAACGGCGTGCGCGACGGCAAGGCCAATGTGGTGACCGACGAGATCGAGCGCTTCGTCGAGAACGGCATCCTGCTGAAATCCGGCGACGTGTTGGAGGCGGATATCATCGTCACCGCCACCGGCTTCCACCTCTGCGCCCTGGGGGATGTGGACTTCACGGTGGACGGCAAGCACGTCGATTTCGCGGATACCGTGACCTTCCGCGGCATGATGTTCACCGGCCTCCCCAACATGGTCTGGGTGTTCGGCTATTTCCGCGCGAGCTGGACGTTGCGCACCGATCTGGTCGCGGATTTCGTCTGCCGCCTGCTCAACCACATGTCCGCCCGCCAGGCGCACAAGGTGGAGGTCGCGCTGCGGCCGGAGGACAAGGACATGCAGTTCCTGCCGTTCTTCGACACGGATGACTTCAATCCCGGCTATGTGATGCGCGGCATGCACCTCATGCCCAAGCGCGGCGACAAGCCGGAATGGGCGCATACGCAGGACTACTGGAACGAGAAGGACGTCTTCCCGAAAATCGACCTCGACGAGGCGACCTTCCACTACGGCTGAACCTGGCCCCCGGCCCGCCTCGGGCCGGGGGGCCTTTCGCGAGCAGGACACCATGAACCCGACGATCCTCGCCCAACTGGCCCCCACCGGCGTGCTGCGCGCTGGGATCAACATGAGCAATTTCCTCCTCGTCACCGGCCGCGGGCCGAACGGCGAGCCGGATGGCGTCTCGCCCGGCATAGCCCGCGCGGTGGCGGAGCGGCTGGGCGTGCAGGTGCAGTACGTGCCATTCCCCAAGCCCGGCGAACTGGCCGACGCCGCCGGCACCGGCGCCTGGGATATCGGGCTGATCGGTGCCGAGCCGCAGCGGGCGGAGAGGATCGCCTTCACCGCCGCCTATGCCGAAATCGAGGCAACCTACATGGTGCCGCCGGGCTCGCCGATCACCCGCATCGATGAGGTGGATCGGCCGGGCGTGCGGATTTCGGTGACCGCACGCGCCGCCTATGAGCTGTGGCTGGCCCGCAACATCAAGCACGCCACCCTCGTGCATTCCGACAGCCTCGATGGCTCGATGAAGCTGTTCGTCGAGCAGGGGCTGGAGGCGCTGGCCGGGCTCAAGCCGAAGCTGCTGACCGACATCGCAACCATGCCCGGCGCGCGCATCCTGGACGGTAAGTTCAGCGCCGTGCAGCAGGCGATCGGCACCGCGCGAGCCAATACCGAGGCCGCCGCCTTCCTTGCCGACTTCGTGGAAGAGGCGAAAGCCAGCGGCCTCGTCGCTCGGCTGATCGCGCAGCACAAGGTGCGCGGCCTCTCGGTTGCCCCGCCGGCCTGACGGGATGGGGATGCGGCGCGTCCCCATCCAGACCGATGTCGTGCTGCTGGGCGCCGGGCATGCCCATGCCGAGGTGCTCCGCCAATTCGCCATGCGCCCAATGCCGGGCGTCCGCCTCACTTTGATCGCCCGCGAAGCGATGACGCCTTATTCGGGCATGCTGCCCGGGCTGCTGCGCGGCGAGTATAGCTATGACGACGCCCATATCGACTGCGTCCGCCTCGCCGCCGCGGCTGGGGCGCGGTTGATCCTCGCGGAGGCGGACGGCCTCGATCTCGCGGCGCGACAGGTGGGCATCGCCGGGCGGCCGGGAGTGGCGTGGGACCTGTTGTCCATCGACGTCGGCGGCCAGCCGGTGATGGGGAGTGGCGGCACGCCGGTGAAGCCGATCGGCCGGTTTCTTGATCGGCTCGCCGAGATCGAGGCGCGGCTGGCTCCGGAGCGTCGCATCGCGGTCGCCGGTGGCGGTGCCGCGGGGGTGGAACTGGCGATTGCACTGGCGCGACGTTGGGCTGGCCGCGCGCAGGTGATCCTTGTGAGTGCCGACGCCACACCGCTGGCCACCGCCCCCGCGACGGTCGGCCGAGCGGTCGCGGCGGGGTTGCGGGATGCCGGGGTGGAGGTGGTCAACCTGGCGCGGGCCGAGAGTTTCGCCGATGGCGTGCTGCGCCTCTCCGGCGGCGGCGGCATCGCGGCGGACGAGGTGCTGTGGGCGACCGGGGTGGTGGCGGCGCCCTTTCTCGCTGCGTCCGGCCTCGCTTGCGATGAAGCGGGCTGCGTGATTGTCGAGGCGACGCTGCAAAGCCGCAGCCATAAGGGTGTATTCGCCGCTGGGGATTGCGCTTCGGTGTTGGGTGCCGCGCGGCCCAAGGCGGGGGTCTGGGCGGTGCGGGCGGGGGCGCCGCTGGCGGAGAACCTTCGGCGCGCGGCGATGGGGCAGGCCTTGTGGGCATGGTCGCCGCAGCGCCATGCGCTGGCGATCCTCGGGCTCGGTGGTGGCCAGGCGGTGGCTTGGCGCGGGCGGTTCGCCATTGCAGGAGGATGGGTCGCCGCATGGAAACGGCGGATCGATCGGCGGTGGATGGCGATGTACCAATCGCTCCGCCCCATGGCGATGGACGAGGATGACGCTCGCTGCGGCGGTTGTGGGGCCAAGATCGGCGCCGAGGGGCTGCATGCCGCATTGGCCGGGCTGGCCGTGCCGCGGGCCGACATCCCCGTCGGTCTTGCTGAAGCCGACGATGCCGCCGTGACCCTGCCGCCACCGGGTATGGCGGTGGTGCAGAGCGTCGATCATTTTCGCGCCTTCCTCGATGATCCCTATGTCTTCGGTCGCATCGCCGCCACCCATGCGCTGTCGGACCTGCACGCCATGGGGGCCGCGCCCTGGACGGCGATGGCGGTGGCCACCGTGCCGTTCATGCGCGGGGCGAAGATGCAGGCCGATCTGGCGGCGATGATGCAGGGCGCTGGCGAGGTGCTGCGCGCGGAGGGCTGTGCGCTGATCGGTGGGCATAGCGGCGAGGGGGCGGAACTGGCGCTCGGCTTTGCCGTCAGCGGCCTAGCGGTGCCGGATGCGATCTGGCGCAAGTCGGGGCTGATGCCGGGCGATGCGCTGATCCTCACCAAGAAGCTCGGCACCGGCATCATCCTCGCCGCCGCGATGCGCGGGCTGGCGCGAGCGGAGTGGGTGCAGGCGGCGACAGCGTCGATGCTTGCCTCCAACGGCCCGGCGGCCGCCATTCTGCGCGCACATTGCGTGCGGGCCTGCACCGATGTCACCGGCTTCGGCCTCGGCGGGCATCTCGGTGAGATGCTGCGCGCCTCCGGCTGCGCGGCGGAGTTGGGTGACCTCCCTGCCCTGCCTGGCGCGCTGGAACTGGCCGCATCCGGCGTTGCCTCCACCATGGCCCCGGCCAATATCGCGGCGCTCGACGTGACCAGCGCAGGGGGGTTGGAGTTGCTGGCTGATCCGCAGACCTCCGGAGGATTGCTCGCCGGCGTGCGCGATGGGGCGGCCTGCCTCACCGCGTTGCGCGCTGCCGGGATCGAGGCCGCGGTGATCGGGCGCGTCGTCGCCGGGCCGGTGGGGAGGATTACGCTTGCGGGGTGAGGAAGGCGTCGACCACCGCGATGAAGCCCTCGGGGTTGTCGGCGTGCAGCCAGTGGCCGGCGTTGCGCAGGCTGGCCATGCGGACGCGGGGGAACAGGGCGCGGATGATCAGGCGGTGTTCGGGCTTGATGTAGTCAGAGCGGTCCCCGGCGAGGAAGAGGGTCGGCCCGTCATAGGTCGCCGCGAAATCCGGCCAGTCCAGGATATCGGGCAGCCCGTCCGCAAGTTCGGCGAGCCCCACCCGCCATTCTGGCGCGGCGCCGAAGCGCAGGTTTTGCAGCAGGAAGGCGCGCACCGCAGGGTCATGCTCGGCCTCGGCCAGGGCGTGATCGGCCTCGGCGCGGGTGAGGTCGGGCGTAAGGGGGATTTGCTGCATGGCCGCGATGATGGCGGTGAAGCGCGAGGCGCTCGCCACCGGCGCGATGTCGGCGACCATTAGGCGGGTCACCGCCTCAGGCGCCGTCAGCGCAGCGGCCATCGCCACCTTACCACCCATGGAATGGCCGATGAAGGCCGCTGGGAGCGCGCCCATGGCGCCGAGCGTTTCGATGACGTCGGCCGCGAGGTCACGGTAGTGCATCCCAGGGGCATGGGGGCTGGCGCCGTGGTTGCGCAGGTCGAGCGCGATGAGCCGCCGCTCTGGTCCCGCCAGCCGGCGCTGCACGAAGCCGAAATTGCGGGCCTGGCCGAACAGCCCATGCAGCAGCACGGCGGGCCGCCCCTCGCCCATCTCGATGGCATTCAGGATCATCGGCGCCCCGGCCATGCCGCAATTGCGACGCCGCCGAGGATGAGTGCGGAGCCCGTCATCAAATCGAGCCCGAACGCCTCACCGAGCCACCACGTCGACAGCGCCAGCCCCGCCGCGGGTGTGGCGAGCAGGCCGACCGAGGCGACCATCACCGGCAGGGTGGCCGCCACCTGCATGACGCACCAGGTGCCGACCGGCCCAGCGAAGCCGCCGATATACGCCATCGACCAGAGCGAGGGGTTCGACCACGCGCCGATACCGCCGTGCCAGATCGCGACCGGCAGCAGCACCGCGGTGGCGACCAGGAAGCACCAGGGCAGCAATTGCAGCATCGACATCGCGGCCGGCCTGGCGCGGACCACCACGATGGCGATGGAGAAGGTGAAGGCCGCGCCCAACAGATAGAAATGCCCCAGCAGCACCCCGGGCGCGTTCCAGTCGATCGACCATGGCCCGATCAGCACCACCGCGCCGGCCACGCCGAGCCCGGCCGCGATCCAGCGGCGCAACGGGATCGCCTCGCCCAACACCAGTACCGAGAGGGGCGCGATGAAGATGGTCGTCACATTGCACAGGATGGTGGTGCGCCCGGCCGGCACATAGGCCACCGCAGCATGGGCGAAGGCGAAGAACGCCGCGAGCTGCCCGAGCCCGACGGCGAACATCGCCGGGAAATCCTGCCGCCGTGGCAGGCGCAACCGGCCGAGCAACCCGAGCACCAGGAAGGCCATCACCGCCGACAGCCCTGCCCGCCCCGCCGCGAACCAGGCAGGGTCGGCGCCCGAGGCCAGCGCGACCTTGGTGATCGGCCAGGCCGAGGAGAGTAGCACGATGGAGCCGAGCAGCTGAACCAGCCCGGCGGCCGGGATGCCCTGGCGCTGGTTCACTCGGCGACGGTGAGCATGATCTTGCCGATATGCGCCGAGGACTCCATCAGCGCATGCGCCGCAGCGGCCTCGGCCAGCGGGAACACCTTATGCACAACCGGCCCGCATTTTCCCTCGGACAGCAGCGGCCACACCTTCGCCCGCAGCGCTGCGGCGATCTCGCCCTTCTGCGCCGTGCTACGCGGCCGCATGGTGCTGCCGGTGACGGTGAGGCGGCGAGTCATGATCGGCGCGAGGTCCATCGCCTCCACCTTGGAGCCGCCGAGGAAGGCGATCATCACCAGCCGCCCATCCATGGCGAGCGAGCGGATGTTCTTCGAGAAATAGGCGGCGCCCACCATGTCGAGCACCACATCGACGCCGCGCCCGCCGGTCAGCGCCTTCACCCGCTCGGCGAAATCCTCGGTG
>CAIYPH010000420.1 GCA_903928045.1 uncultured Rhodospirillales bacterium | reverse complement strand
TAACGGAACCGAAACGCTGTAGCGAGAAACCGAGCCACTTCTGCTCAACCTGACGGCCGCGCAACTTGAAGCTGTCGGGAATCCAACGATGAACCTTGGCAGTGCGAGCATATTCATAATCAACGTCGACACGTCGGGCACCGGAGGTAATTATACTCCGGCGGGCGGCACCAACTTCAATGGGCAGGCCTACGCAGGAAATGTGCTGTGGAATTTCTATAACGCCACGAGCATCGGTATCACGACTGAATTTGGCGGCACAATCATCGCGCCTGGAGCTGCTGTTTCCAATTCGGGTCCGATCGATGGCGGGCTTGTCGCCGGCAGCTTTAGTGGAAGCGGCGAATTGCACTACAAGCCGATGTCGACCTCTGGGATCAATCTGGTGAACGCGGCCAGTTCGCCCGTGCCTGAACCCGCCAGTATTTACCTGCTGCTTGGCGGAATTGCCGCCCTGGCCGATGCACGCCGGCGCGCCGGCAAGGCTATTTAAAACACGTCTTTCAGCGCGCACGGCAAAAAATACTTGCGAAACGGTGAATTGCGCAGTTGTTTCAGCGCAGCGGATGAGTGTATCGACTCGGTTAATATCGAAGTCGCCTGATGCACTTGTCGTCATGCGCGTCAGCCGGCCAACCAGGCCGAAAAGAATTGGGTCAGCACTATTGTGACAGACGAGCAAATTCCTCCCGACGAATCTTCAGCGGCGCCGGTTGACCAGACAGAAGCGCGCATGCGGCGCGCCCTCGAGCGGATCGGCGGCAAGCCTCAGCGGGAGGCCCGCGGCCAGCAGCCATCGTTTTCCGCAACGCCGACTGGTCGAGGTAGCCAGGACGGGCAGAAACGCAGGTTTGTGCGTGACGGCGAGGTGCCGGTGATGGTTGTCTCCGGCACGCGGTCCGCCGAGGCACCGGCGCAGCGTCGCGGGTCGAGCGGCCCGGTCAGCGAGCAGCTCGACGCCGTGCAGGCAGCGCTCCGTCTCGAGCGTAGTGCGCATGAAGCCGCCGAGCGGTCGCTGCGTGAGGCACAAACCGTAATCCAGGATCTGCGAACTAAACTCGGCCATATCTCCATGGCGCGGGACGAGGCGATCGAGGCGGCCAAGCGGGCGGATGCATCGCGCGCGGCTCTTGCGAGCGAGCTTGATGCGCTCAATTTCCGCCTCGCCAACGAGGTTTCCGGCCGAGCCCGGGCAGAGCGCGCCGCGCAGTCGCTCGGTGCAGTGGTCGAGGAAGCGCCCCCCGCGCCCCCCCCTGCCGAGGTACCGCCGCGCCGCCGCGGTCGGCCGCCCAAGAATGAGGTCCGGCCCGTCGTCGAGGTGGTGCCCAAGCGCAAGCCTGGCCGCCCGCGGATCGAGCGTGAGCTGGAACCCATCAAATGGTGGTTGCCCAAACACGGCAAGTCGAAGGGCAAGTAGCCCGCGCATTGCAGAGCGAGACCGACGAATTGCCGCGGGAGTAATTCCACTTCCGCCTCCGATGCTCTATGAGACGCTCCGAACAGCGGTGAGGGCACGTCGCCCAACGCCGGAAATCGTCCAAGGAGACGTCCAAGCATGCCGAAGGTCACGTTCATCGAACACAACGGAACCGCCCATACCGTCGAGGCGGCCAACGGCGAATCGCTGATGCGCGCAGCGGTGGATAACAACGTCCCCGGCATCGACGGTGACTGCGGCGGCGAGTGCGCTTGCGCCACCTGCCACGTCTATGTCGAGGCGGATTGGTGGGAGAAGGTCGGCGGCCGCACCGAGACCGAGGAGACCATGCTCTCCTTCGCCGCTGCCACCAAGGACAACTCCCGCCTTTGCTGCCAGATCATGATGAGCGACGCGCTCGACGGGATCGTGGTGCACACGCCGGATGGGCAACACTGATTTCATCGCGATGCCGCGCCGTTTCTGCTAGAACGGCGCCATCGTTTCTTGAGGTCAACCGGGCGCGCGCGCCCGAGGGAGAACTGCAATGAACCATATTTCCATGGACGCGGTGCGGGCTGCCGAAGCGCGCGCCTGGTCGACTCCGTTGGCTGATCTTGCACCGGCCGATCCGCAGCTGTTCAAGGACAATGCGCAGTGGGCGTATTTCGAGCGCCTGCGCAAGGAAGACCCGATCCACTTCACCCGTGACAGCGAGTTCGGGCCGTACTGGTCGATCACCAACTACAAGGATATCATGGCGGTGGACACCAACCACAAGGTGTTCTCCTCGCTCTCCACCCTCGGTGGCATCTCCATCCGCGATCAGCGCGCCGATTTCCCGCTGCCGATGTTCATCGCGATGGACCCGCCGATCCATGACGCGCAGCGCAAAGTGGTGAGCCCCATCGTGGCGCCGGGCAACCTCGCCATCCTCGAGCACACCATCCGCGAGCGCGCCCAGACCATCCTCGATGGCCTGCCGCGTGGCGAAACCTTCGATTGGGTGGATCGCGTGTCGATCGAGCTCACCACGCAGATGCTGGCGACGCTGTTCGACTTCCCCTTCCATGACCGCCGCAAGCTCACCCGCTGGTCGGACGTGGCGACTACCATCGCCGGCCCCGGCGGTCTGGTGGAGACCGAGGAGCAGCGCCAGGCTGAGCTGCGCGAATGTGCGGGTTATTTCATGCAGTTGTGGAACCAGCGGGTGAACGCGCCGCCCACCACTGACCTGATCTCTATGCTCGCCCATGGCGAAAGCACGCGGAACATGACGCCGCAGGAATTCCTCGGCAACCTGATCCTGCTCATCGTCGGCGGCAACGACACTACGCGCAACTCGCTCACCGGCGGGCTCTATGCCTTCAGCAAGTTCCCCGAGCAGTATCAGAAGCTGCGCGCCAACCCGGAACTGCTGGACAGCGCGATCCCCGAGATCATCCGCTGGCAGACCCCGCTTGCCCATATGCGCCGTACTGCGGTGTCGGACATCGAGATCGGCGGCAAGCATATCAAGGCCGGCGACAAGGTGATCATGTGGTACGTCTCGGGCAACCGCGACGAGGAAGTGATCGAGAGCCCCAACGCGCTCATCGTTGATCGCGCACGCCCGCGCCAGCACCTCTCCTTCGGCTTCGGCGTGCATCGCTGCGTCGGCAACCGCCTCGCCGAGATGCAACTGCGCATCGTGTGGGAGGAAATCCTCAAGCGGGACCTCGATATCGAGGTGCTGGAGGAGCCGGAGCGGGTGATGTCGACCTTCATCAAGGGCTATATCTCGATGCCGGTGCGCATCCGGAACTGATGGCCGGATGACGTCTGTTGTCGTGGTGGGCGCTGGTCACGCGGCGATCCAGCTGGCGGCCTCGTTGCGGCAGGGCCGCTTCGACGGGCCGATCACCCTGATCGCCGACGAGGCCGGCCTGCCCTACCAGCGGCCGCCTTTGTCGAAGGCATTCCTCGCCGGCCATATGGACGAGCCCGCGCTCGCCCTGCGGCCGGTGAATTTCTACGCGGCGCAGAATGTGACGTTGGTCGAGAACGACCCCGCCACCGCCATCGACCGTGTGGGCCAGGCGGTGGTTACCGCGTCGGGCGCGCGGATCGGCTACGACCAGTTGGTGCTCGCCACCGGTGCGGCCAATCGGGCGCTGCCGGTGCCCGGTGCCGATCTGCCTGGGGTGGTTGGCCTGCGTAGCCTTGCTGAGGCGCGGGGGATGAAGGCCATCCTTGGCGATCTCAAGCGCGTGGTGGTGATCGGCGCCGGTTTCATCGGCCTCGAATTCGCCGCCGTTGCCGCCGAGCGCGGCATTGCCGTCACCGTGATCGAAGCGGCCCCGCGCCCGCTGATGCGCGGCGTCTCGGCCGTGATGTCAGACTATCTCGCCGCCGCCCATCGCGGCTGGGGCACGCGGCTACTGACGGGCACGGGCGTGCGGGCCATCACCGGCACTGGGCGTGCGGCGGGCGTTGAGCTTTCTACCGGCGAGATTGTGCCAGCCGATCTCGTGCTGGTCGCAATCGGCGTGGTGCCGAATACCGGCCTCGCCGCGGCGGCGGGGCTCGAGGTCGGCAACGGCATCGTCGTCGATTCGCTGCTGGCGACCGCGGACCCCGCGATTTCCGCCATGGGCGATTGCGCGGCCTTTCCGATGGAAGGGCAGGGGCGGATTCGCCTCGAATCGGTGCAGAACGCATCCGACCAAGCGCGTTGCCTCGCTGATCGTCTGCTCGGCAAGCCCGCCCACTATGCCAAACTACCGTGGTTCTGGTCGGACCAGGGGGCGCTGAAGCTGCAGATCGCCGGGCTTTCCGGCGGGCATGACCGAACAATTCTGCGCGGCGACCCGGCATCCGGCGCCTTCTCGGTGTTCTGCTACCAAGGCGCCAAGCTGCTCGCCGTCGAGTCCCTCAATCGGGCGCCCGACCACATGGCTGCGCGCCGTTTCCTCGCGGGAGCGGCTGCGGTGACACCGGAACAGGCTGCCGATCCGGCATTCGACTTGCGAACGGCGGATTAATTCGTCACACGGAGTCGACAGCGGCTTGCGTCGCATGGCAGCATCGCTGACGATGCATGCGCGCCTGAACGGCGGCACAGTACGAGGGGAACCAGCCTGACCATGTCCGGTGTATCAGCCGATCCACGCATGAGCTCGGCTCGCCGTCCGCCTTCGCGGGGGATGGAGCTGAGCTGGTCTGACCCGCGGCTGCGTGCCCTGGTCTGGCAGATCGTCATCGTCGGCGGCATTGCCGGGTTGATTTGGTACCTCGTCGCCAACACGATGAACAACCTCCAGGTCCGGCGCATTGCCACCGGTTTTGGGTTCCTTGATCGCGTCGCCGGCATCCCAATCGGCGAGCACTCCATCGAGTACGACCCTGCGGTCCATTCCTACGGCCGCGCAATTTGGATCGGCGTGCTCAATACGCTGCGGGTCTCGGTGGTCGGCATCATCCTCTCCACCATTCTTGGCACTCTGGTTGGCATCGCCCGGCTGTCGAAGAATTGGCTGCTCTCGCGCCTCGCTGCGGTGTACGTCGAGACCATCCGGGACATCCCACTGCTGCTGCAACTCTTCTTCTGGTATGCCATCGTCCAGGGTCTTCCCGCGCCTCGCGCCTCGCTCCATCCGGTGGAGGGCGTGTTCCTCTCCAACCGCGGCATCAAGCTGCCGCTGCTGCAATGGCAGGATGCCCATAGCTGGGCCTTCGCCGCCTTCATTCTCGGCTGGATCGGCACCGCCTCTTGGGCGCGCATGGCGACCCGCAAGCAGGAGGCAACAGGGATCCGCCCACGCGTTTGGCCGGCGGGGCTCGCATTGATGATCGCCTTCCCCGCTCTGGTCTGGGCCGCCCTCGGAGCGCCATTCGCGCTGGAGATGCCGGTGCTGCGCGGCTTCAACTTCGTCGGCGGCCTCACCATCAGCCCGGAATACGGCGCGCTCACCATCGGCCTGGTCCTCTACACCGCCTCCTACACCGCCGAGATTGTTCGCTCAGGCATTCTCTCCGTCGCCACCGGGCAGTGGGAGGCCGCCGGCGCCCTCGGCCTGCGCCCAGGCTCGGTGATGCGGCTGATCGTGCTGCCCCAGGCGCTCCGCGTGATCATCCCGCCGATGACCAGCACCTATCTCAGCCTGGCCAAGAACAGCTCACTCGCGGTCGCCATCGGCTACCAGGATGTCGTGTCGATCATCAACACCGTCCTCAACCAGACCGGCCAGGCGGTGGAAGGAATTGCGATGATCATGCTGGTCTACCTCACCATAAGCCTGTCGATCAGCCTGTTCATGAACTGGTACAACGCGCGCATCGCGCTGGTGGAGCGCTGAAACGATGAGCAGCACAACCATTGGCACCTCGACCGCCACGCGCACTCAGCCGCCGCTGCTGGTAGCTGGCCCGCTCGCCTGGATGCGGGCGAACCTGTTCAATTCCTGGCTCTCCACTGCCGTCACCTTGGCGCTGATCTACATCATCGCCCGTGCGGCCATTGGCTTCATCGACTGGGCTTTCATCCATGCCGTCTGGTCGGTACCGAAATCCGCGCAAGGCGTGATCGATCCCTCGGACTGCCGGAACATGAAGGGTGTTGGCGCCTGTTGGGCCGTCATTGGCGACAAGTGGCGCTTCATCCTGTTCGGCCGCTATCCGTTCGACGAGCAATGGCGCGCCGGCATTTGCATCGCCCTGTTCATCGCGCTCTTCGTGGTGTCCGCGATGCGCCGCTTCTGGCGCAAGGAACTGGCGCTGATCTGGATCGCCACCCTGTTCGTCATCGGCGTGCTGATGTGGGGCGGCGTGCTGGGCCTTGCCTTCGTGCCGCAGGACAGCTGGGGCGGCCTGCCGATGACACTGATCCTCGCGACCTTCGGTCTCGCCCTTGCCTTCCCGCTCGCCGTATTCGTCGCCCTCGGCCGCCGTGCAACCACTCTGCCAGCGGTGCGCTATCTCTGTATCGTCTATATCGAACTGGTGCGCGGCGTGCCGCTGATCTCCGTGCTGTTCATGGCCAGCGTGATGTTCCCGCTGTTCATGCCGGTCGGCCTGAACCCGGACAAGCTGCTGCGCGCCCAGCTCGGCATCATCCTGTTCGGTGCGGCTTATCTCGCCGAGGTCATCCGCGGCGGCTTGCAGGCGCTGCCCAAGGGCCAGTACGAGGCGGCTGATGCGCTTGGCCTCACGTTCTGGCAGAAAATGCGCCTCGTCGTTCTTCCTCAGGCTCTGCGCATGGTCATTCCGCCGATGGTCAACAACTTCATCGGCTCCTTCAAGGATACCTCCCTCGTCCTGATCATCGGCATTTTCGATCTGCTGACCGCCGCCAAGGTAGCCCTCGCCGAGCCGGTGTGGCAGGGCTACAGCACCGAGGTCTACCTCGTGCTGGCCATCATCTACTTCGTGTTCTGCTACTCCATGTCCCGCTACAGCCGCGGACTCGAGGCCGAGTTCGGCCGCTCCGTTCGGCGCTGAAGGAACCCCATCATGAGCCAAGCCGTTGCCACTGATACCCAACCCGCCATCGTTCTCGACAAGGTGAACAAGTGGTTCGGCGCCCTGCACGTCCTGCGGGATGTGACACTGACGGTTGCACAAGGGGAGCGCGTCGTTGTCTGCGGCCCATCGGGCTCCGGCAAATCCACCATGATCCGCTGCATCAACCGCTTGGAAACCCATCAGGAGGGCCGCATCGTCGTCGACGGCACTGAGCTGACCGACGACCTCCGAGCGCTCGATACCATCCGCCGCGAGGTCGGCATGGTGTTCCAGTCCTTCAACCTGTTCCCCCACCTCACGATCCTCGAGAACTGCACGCTCGCCCCGATCTGGGTGCGCAAGATGCCGAAGGATCAGGCCGAGGCACTTGCCATGGAGTTCCTCACCCGCGTGAAGATCCCGGAGCAGGCGAAGAAGTACCCCGGCCAGCTCTCGGGCGGCCAGCAGCAGCGCGTCGCCATCGCCCGCGCCCTGTGCATGCGCCCCAAGATCATGCTGTTCGACGAGCCGACCTCGGCGCTTGACCCGGAGATGATCAAGGAAGTGCTGGATGTTATGATCGAACTGGCCAATTCCGGCATGACCATGGTCTGCGTGACCCACGAAATGGGCTTCGCGCGTCAGGTTGCCGATCGTGTCGTATTTATGGACCGCGGCGAGATCGTCGAAAGCGGCACGCCCCATGAGATGTTCGAAAGCCCGCAGACCGACCGCCTCAAGCTGTTCCTCTCGCAGATACTTCGCGGGCACTGATATTGCACGCCGTAGATCCGTAATAGGCGTGCGGAGAAGTGAGGGAAGCAAGCGCTCCTTTTCTGAAAAAAAGAGCGAAAATCTGTATTCGTTTGCTGTCTTGCACACCAATCCGCACGCGGGCGTGAGCGGGAAGGCACCGAATGTCCCACCGGTTTGATTCGGGCGCCGTCTATTGCTTTCGAACCACTATGCGTCTGATCAGCCTGCCGGATGACACGCTACCGACCTGTTCGTCCAATAGCATCGTGCAGCCCGCCAGCCCATGCAGAACCCGCTCCGGCTCGAATGCAGCATACAGGCGCCCATGTTCGTCGCGCCGATGGGCTCCTGCGGTCACGCGCCAGCTCAGATACAGGATACCCCCGCTCGCGAGGATGGACAAAAGCCGCGCGAGGGCGGGTTCCAGCGTCTCGGGGGGCAGATGCATGATCACCGTTTCGCACAGGACATTGCTGAAGCTCCCGTCAGCGATACCGGCCAACTCGGGCAAGGTTGTTGCCGCGAATGGGATATGCGGATGCCGCCGCCGCGCCTCGCCTAACAAGCCCTCGGAAGCGTCGAAGCCGCGCGCCGGATAGCCGTGGCTGTCGAGCCACGCCGCGTCGCGTCCGCTCCCGCAGCCGATATCCGCGGTCGCCTCGCCTGGGAGGAAGAAGCGCCGAACGGCCGCATGCAGATCGGAAGGAGGAGGCTGCGTCTCCCAATCGTCAGCGAAGCCACCGGGGTCGCGGTCATATGCG
>CAIYPH010000419.1 GCA_903928045.1 uncultured Rhodospirillales bacterium | reverse complement strand
TAATCCAATGCCGGGTTGAACCCGATGATGAGGTCGTTGCTCACCGTGCCATGCACGAACGCGAACAGGTTCACGCTGCTGCCCGCCGTCATCGTCGTCGCCCCGGCCGCCGGCTGCATCGCGGTAATCCCCACCCCGCCCGACATCGAATCGCCATTACCGCCGCCGATGAACTGCGTCATCGCCATATTGCCGTAATAGTTGACAGAACTCCCGTTCATCACGTTGCCGCCCGCCGAACCGCCGATGAAGGCACCGCCGCCCGCCCCGGCATTGACGGTGATCGCCGCCGTACTGCCAATGATCGTCGCCGCCGCCCCGAAGGAGTTGCCGGCCTCGAAATCAAACCCGCCATTGGCGAAGGCGAGCAGATTCGTGTTGTACGAGCCGTAGTAGTAATAGTAGTAGCTGTTGACCGCGTTCACCGTCACCGCGCCGCCGGACGCGCCCACAATGGTATCGGTAGCCCCGCTACTTAGCCCGAGCATGTAGTCCAACCCGCTGGAACCGGCATAGGTAAGCGTCTGCCCGCTCCCGGCCACCGTCGGTTGCCCGCTGCCCGCCACCACCGTGTCCGCCCCGGCGGACGCCAGATAGCTGCTGCCGGCGCCGAGGAAGAACAGCCCGGCGCCGGTGCTTTGCAGGTTGTCACTGCCGGCATGGCCCACCACCGTCCCGGCGCCGTAATAGGTCGAGCCGCCGTCGCCAAGGAAGGTCAGCGCCGCGCCGCTGGCCGAGATGTTGTCGCGCGCCGAGCCGCCGATGATGGTGTCGGCCCCCGTGCTCGCCACGGTGTCGTTGCCAATCCCCAGCTTCACCAGATTGGCCCCGCCGCCGGGGTTGATGTAGTCGTATCCACCATAGCTCACGATGGTGTCGTTGCCGTCGCCGGTCCGCACATACTGGCTGCCCCCCGTCGCCGGAATGGTCACCGCATTGGCCCCGCCGCCGGCGATCACCGTGCCCTGCCCGAGGCCCCCGGTGAATGTCAGCCCGCCGGTGCCGGCCAGCACCAACTGCCCGTTGGCATCCCCGCCGGTCACCGTCACTGCCGCGGTCGTGTTGGCGACGAAATCGGCGCTGGCGGTCAACCCGCTTCCGGTCGGCAGCGCATAGGCCCCGCCCGCCTGCCCGATCGCCTCCAGCGTCAACCCCGCCGCGATCGCCGGCAGCGTCGCCATCGGCGCGGTGATGAACGGGATCGCACTGCCCTGCGTCACCGCGGTGTTGAGCTGGTCAACAATCGGCTGCACCACCGGGCCGGTGTTGACGTTGTCGAACGGCACGCTGAAGATTGTCCCCCCCACCCCGCGCACCGTCACCCCGTTGGCCACCGGCACGTTGGTTTCGGTCACCCATGTCCCGCCGCTGATATCAGCGGTGAGCAGGAAGTTGATCGCCCCGCCGCCGGCGTTGTCGTTGAATTCCAGTTGGTAGCCGCCGCTCGCCTCGGGGATGGTGATGCCAAGCCCGCTATCCAGCGTCGCCACCCCCGCCGTGGCGACCACGTTCTGCACGTCGATCCGGTTGCCGAGGTAGGGGGTGTAGGCGGGATTGCCGATTTCGAGGTTAATCGGGTTCACCAATGGATACGTCCCGTCGATCACCAGCGTGTTGGACGGTCCCGCGTCGAGCATCGTGATCACGCCGGTGCCGGCGACAGCACCATAGCCGGTGCGCAGCGACACGGTGGAATTCCACAGCGTAACCCCGCCCGAAAAATCGCCCGCCGCCGCCAGCACCACCGATCCCTGGCCACCGCCGGCGCCCTGGCCATCGAAGGTCAACTGCCCAGGCCCGGTCAGCCGGCTATTGGCGGCATCAAGGAAAGTCACCGAGGAGCCGAGCACGGGGGCCGGCAGTTGCAAGGTGCCGGCGATGTTGACCACCCCCGAAATCACCACCGTATAGGCCGCCGGCGTGATCGCCGAGGCCGCGTAGATCGCCGCCATCGCGGCGATCAGGTCGTGCTGGCTCGATACGCTATAAGAGGTGACCGTCGTCATCGCACCGCTCCTGCAAGCTTCGGTACGATGCTAACCCGGATAATTCATCAGCCTTGCCGACGATCGTCGACCGCCAAGCG
>CAIYPH010000418.1 GCA_903928045.1 uncultured Rhodospirillales bacterium | reverse complement strand
CAAAGGGATAAAAGTTTTTTGCTTCTTTTTTTCCAAAAAAGAAGCGCTTCCTTCCCTTCTTCTTTCCGGGGCCTGACGTGAGCACCGCAACGCTCGAAATCACCGACCTCAAGGTTCATTTCCCCGGCCGCGGCGCCCCGGTGCGCGCCGTCGATGGCGTCTCCCTCGCGGTGGCGCCGGGCGAAACCCTGGGGCTGGTCGGCGAAAGCGGCTGCGGCAAGTCCACCGTCTCCAACGCCGCCGTTGGCCTGCTCTCGCCCACCGAGGGCTCGGTGAAGGTGCTCGGCACCGAACTCGCCGGCGCCTCCCGCGAGACCCTGCGCGCCGTCCGCGCCAAGGCGCAAATGGTGTTCCAGGACCCCGTCACCTCCCTCAACCCGCGCATGACCGTGGGCGAGGCGGTCGGCGAGCCGCTGCTGGTGCGTGGCCTCGCCCGCGGCGCCGCCCTGCGCGACCAGGTCGGCGCCCTGCTGGAAGAAGTCGGCCTGCGCGCCGACCACGCCTCGCGCTACCCGCACCAGTTCTCTGGCGGCCAGCGCCAACGCATCGTCATCGCCCGCGCCCTCGCGCTCCGCCCCGCTTTGCTGGTGTGCGACGAACCGGTCTCGGCGCTCGATGTCTCGGTGCGCGCGCAAATCCTCAACCTGCTGGTCGAACTCCAGGCCCGTCACGGCATGTCCACTTTGTTCGTCAGCCATGACCTCGCGGTGGTCCGCCATGTCTGTGACCGCGTGGCGGTGATGTATCTCGGCCGCATCGTCGAACTCGCACCCCGCGACGAACTCTACAGCGCGCCCCGCCACCCCTACACCAAGGCCCTCCTCGCCGCCGTCCCCGAGCCCGACCCCGTCACCCAACGCGCCAAGCCCCGCGTACCGCTGGAAGGCGAAATCCCCAGCCCCGCCAACCCGCCACCCGGCTGCCGGTTCCACACCCGCTGCCCCATCGCCGCTGACCGCTGCCGCAGCGAGGAGCCGGTGTGGCGCGTCGTGGGTGGCTCAGAGGTTGCTTGTCACTTGGCATAAGCAAGAAAGCGGTTCTTTTTTGAAAAAAAGAACCAAAAAACTCTTATCCACTTGCCGCGGCGTATCCCGGGCAGGCGCGAACCAAACGGATAGAAAGTTTTTGCTTCTTTTTTCAAAAAGAAGCGCTTGCCTACTCCGCCGCCACCGCACAGGTCAGCGCCGCCCCGGCCAACCGATCATGCCGCCGCCACGCCGCCAGGTAGGACCGTCGCGGCGCGGCACGGCCGGCGATGCGGCTCTGCCACCCCGCCTCGGCATCGGCCGCCTCGCGCCAGCACTGCGTCACCGCCGCCTGCCGGGCATCGCCAGGCTGGCCGATCAGCCCTTCCATGCGGGCGATGAAGCGTGCCTCCAGCGCATCCCGCTCGGGGGCGATCTCGGCCATCGCGGCCTGGTAGTCCGTCAGCAGCGCCCGATGCAGCGCCTCGTGCCGCCACCACAGCGTGCCGGCATCGTAGGCATCGCCGGGAATGGCACCCTGTGCGGGCAGCCCGTCCGCGACGAAGACCGGCTTGAAAATCGAGGTGCAGGGGGCGGACGTGCCGGTCACCCAATGCACCGCGCCGCCCGCCCGCATATCTCCCACCAGCGAGCCGACCGACTGGCCACGCCGTGTGCCGTCACCGGCGTGCATGCACACGGTGGGGCCGGTGATGTCGGCGGGGTGCCAGGCGCCGCTCAGCTCATCCGCGCCATGATCGCGCAGCGCCGCCATCATCCGCGCCGGGCTGAGCCGACCGGCCTCGCGGCCAAGCTGCAGCGTGGAGCGGCCACAGCGTGCCTGGGCGCCGGCGAGGCCCGGGTTCTCCAGGCTCGTCACCGCCGCCGCGAAGTCGAAGCTGTTGCCCGTCCACCATCCCTCGCCCCGCGCATAGGCCTCGAGATCGGCGCTCGCCCGCGTCGGCTGGGCGATCGTGTAGGTGTTGGAGATCGCCCGCGTATCCCCCGCCCGCTCCACCGCCCAGCGCCGCCCGATGGTCTCCAGCACGAAGACCTCGTCCGGGTCTGCGATGATGAAGGAGTTGTCGTAGAACCGCGCCGCGAGATGCCCGCAGCTTCCGCCCTGGCCATGCGCCTCAAGCAGCCCGGTGATCACCTCGACCGCCTCCGCCGCCGTGGCGCCGCGTTCCAGCCCGAGGCGCAGCAGGTCCATCCCGATCAGCGCCCGCTGGCGCTGCGGCCTGGCGCGCGGATGCACCGCCTCATTGCCGATCACCACGCCATGCTCGTTGGCGCCCATCTCGGCGCCCCAGATCCAGAACGGCCGGCTCAGCAGCACCGCATGGGTGCGCCTGGCCTGCGGGATCGCGATATAGGTGCAGCGCACCACCGCGCCGGCGCCGTAGTGCTGCGCCGGCAGAATTTGGAGATACTGGGCCTCATTGCGCTCACGGTCGCTGTTCTTGGCGAACAGCGTGCCGCCGGTGGTGGTCGCCGCGGCGCGCGCCGCCATGGTGTCGCACATGGTGGAACCTCTCCGCTCAGGCCGTGCCGTAGTCGATCGCCGTATTGAGCGCGTCGTCCTGGTGGCGCTGCCAGTAGAGCTCGTGAACGCGCGTCGCCAGCGCCCCCGGCTTCCCGCTGCCCACCTTGCGGCCCTCGTACTGCGTCACCGCGGTCACCCCTCCGGCGGTAGAGCTGATGAAGATCTCATCGGCCGTGTCCAGCTCCTCCGCCTTCACCGCGCGCACCTCGCACTGCACCTGCAGGCTGGCCGCGATCTCCAGCACCGTGCGCCGCGTGATGCCCTCGAACATCCCGGTCGCGGGGGTGGCGAGCACGCCGTTGCGGGCGATGAACACGTTGAAGCCGGAGCCCTCGGTGATCGCCCCATCGGCGGTCGGCAGCACGGGGATATCGGCGTCCCGGTCATAGGCCTCGAGCTGCGCCATCGTGAGGTCGAGCCAGTGGAAGTTCTTGATCCGCTGGTCGAGCGCGGCCGACGGGATGCGCTGGGTGTGCGACAGGATCATCCGCAGCCCGTCGCGCTGCTGCGCGTCATTGGCGATGCGCGCGAAGGGCTGGGTATAGGCGTAGAGCCGGTTACGGCACAGCCGCGGGTCCCGCGTGCCGGGCGGCGTCACCCCGCGGGTGCAGATCAGCATGATGAAGGCATCGCGCCACCCGGTCCGCCGCGTGCATTCGGTGACGATGTCGCCGATCTCCTGCGCCGAATAGGGCAGGCTCATCTTCAACCCGGCGATCGAGGCCTGGAACCGCGCGATATGGTCGGCCAGCCGGAAAATCTTGCCCTGCCAGACATGGATCGCGTCATAGGTCACGTCCGAGCGCAGAAACCCGCGCTCCAGCAGCGGCAGCGTCGCCTCGGCGAGCGGCATGTAGCGCCCGTCGACAAAAGCAACCCCCTGCACCCCGGCCATCTCGTTCACGTCGCTCATCCCGCCCTCCCGCCTGACTATGGGATGAACGATGCGGCCTATCCGCCAGGACTTTCAAGCCCGAGGCCGCTCACCCCGCCAAACAATTCCAGCAATCGGGCAATATCCGCCGCCGGCAAGGGCGGCCGGCAGATCGAGGCGACGTTGGCGCGCAAATGCGCCGCGCTCCCGGTGCCGAACAGCACCACGCTCACCCCCGCCGCATGCCGCGCGAACCGATAGGCCGCATCCGTCACGCTCTCCGCCCCGCCGTCATGCACCAGGAAATCGAGCGGCCGCTCGGCATCCAGCAACGCCGCCGGCACCACGCCCGACTCCGCCAGCGCCCGGATGGAAGCGGCGAGAAAATCCGGCCGCGCGAAAATACTGCGCACCGCATGCATCACCAGCGTCCCCATTCCCCCCGCGATCGCCCGCGGAAACAATGCGTCACTGGCGGTGCGGTGGAGCATGTTGAACGCCACCATCCCCACATCCCACACCCCATCCTCCACCGCACGCAGCAGCATTTCGTGCTCCGGGTCGCGGCTGGCCGATTCGGTGATGCCGAGAAACCGGAACTTCCCCGCCGCCTTCGCCCGCTCCAGCGTCGGCATCAGCTCCGCCATCGCGAATTCATACTGCGCCGGCGACACGCCATGCAGTTGGAAGACATCGACATACTCCGTCCTCAGCGCCCGCAGCGAGGCATCGAGGCTGGCCGCCAGGCCCTCGGCGGTGATCGGCACCCCCTTGTCGGCCAGCAGGCACTTCGTCGTCACCACCACCGACTCCCGCTGCACATCGCGGATCGCCTCGCCCACCATCGGCTCCGTGCCGTACTGCGCCGCGGTGTCGATCAGCGTGATGCCGCTATCGATCGCCAAGCGCACCAGCCGCACCGCATCGGCCGCGCTGCCGCCGTTCGACAGGCCAAGCCGGCTGAACCCGCCGCAGCCCAGCCCCGCGACGCTAACCTTGAGCCCGGTCCGCCCGAGCGTGGTGTATTCCATGGTCTTCACTGTCCCCGCATGTTGCCGGCGATGCTACAGGGATGCTGCCATAATGCCAGCGCTGCTGGGGGAGATTGAAAGCAGGCAAGCGGTTCTTTTTTGAAAAAAAGAACCAAAAAACTTTTATCCGCTTGCCGCGGAGTCTCCCGGGCAAACTCAGAACCAAATGGATAGAAAGTTTTTGCTTCTTTTTTCAAAAAAGCAGCGCTTCCTTCCTGCAAAAGACAAATCCTCTCCCCGGCCGCCTCCCCACAGCATGAACTTCCACGGACGCCAGAATCTTCGGCAATTCCATCCCTTTACCGACAAGCACGCGATCCGCATCTTCCAGTCCAGATCAACGACGTTGGGAAGCGCCCCAAACGGTTGATCCATGGGGGACCCGTCATGAGCCGCATCCACGTCATCCACGAGAACCCCGCCTGGCTCCCCCCGCTCGCCGCCGCGCTCGAACTTCGCGGCCTGCCGTGGCAGGAGATGTTCCTCCACACCGGCGCCTTCGATTTCGCCGCCCCGCCGCCCGAGGGCATCTTCTACAATCGCATGAGCGCGAGTTCGCACACCCGCGACCACCGCTTCTCCGCCGAGTTCACCGCCAGCGTCCTCGCCTGGCTCACCCGCTGGGGCCGCACGGTGGTCAACGGGCCCCGCGCGCTCGATCTCGAAATCAGCAAGATCCGCCAATACGCCGCCCTCGAAGCCGCCGGGCTGCGCACCCCGCGCACCGTGATGCTCTCCGGCCGCGCGGAGATCGTCGCCGCCGCCGAGCGCTACTTCCCCGGCCAGCCTGTCATCCTCAAACCCAACCGCGGCGGCAAGGGCCTCGGCGTGCAGCTCTTCCACACCATCGAGGGCCTGCGCGGCCACGTCGAGGGTGACGCCTATGTCGAGCCGGTCGACGGCATCCAGCTGCTCCAGCACTACATCCAGGCCCCCCGCCCGGTGATCACCCGCGCCGAATTCACCGGCCGCCGCTTCACCTACGCCGTCGAGGTCGACACCAGCGAGGGCTTCGAGCTCTGCCCCGCGGATGTCTGCGCCATCGGCGAGGCCGCCTGCCCGGTCGGCGAAATCCCCGGCCGGCCCGAACACAAATTCACCGTCATCGAGGGCATCGACCCCACGCTGCGCGGCCGCCTCGAACGCTTCCTCGACCAGGCCGGCGTCGATGTCGCCGGTATCGAGTTCATCACCGGCCCCGACGGCGCGCCGCTGGTCTACGACGTCAACACCAACACCAACTACAACCCCGAAGCCGAGGCCCGCGCCGGCATCGCCGGCACCAACCGCTCGGGGATGGGGGCGCTGGCGGAGTATCTCGGCGGGCTGCTCGCCGGCACCAAGCGGCTGGCGGCGTAAGGAAGCAAGCGGTTCTTGTTTCAAAAAAGAACCGCTTCCTTCTCCAGCACCGCATTCAGCTCCGCCCCCAGCAACACCGCATAGGACGACACCCAAAGCCACAGCATCACCGTGGCAATCGCCCCCAGCGGCCCATACGTCACGTCGAAATGCGCCAGCCGCTCGGCATAGATCGTGAAGCCGCCCGAGGCCACCAGCCACAGCAGAGTGGCGGCGCAAACTCCGGGCCAGATCCGCCGGCCCCGCGGCACAAGATGGTCCGGCCCGAACCGGTAGAGGCTGGCCAGCATCGAGGCGACGTAGAACATCATTGCCCCCAGCGATGAAAGCCGCAGCAGAAAAGCCGCCTCCTGCCCCACGCCCAGGAAGCCCATCAGCACCGGCATGGCGATCAGCAGCAAAAGCGTCAGCAACGCACTGAAAATCGCCACCGCGGTGATCGCCAGCGCGAGCAGCTGGAAGCGCCACCAATGGCGCCGGTCGGTCTCGTCATAGGCGAGGTTGAGCGCTTCAAGCACGGCGCTGGTGCCGGCCGAGCTGCTCCACAGCGTCACCAGCGCCCCCACCAGCAACGCCGCCCCCAGCTCGGCCCGCGGCTTGGCCGTCAGGCCCAGCACCAGGCGGCGGATTAGGCTGAACGCATCATCCGGCAGGAACGGCGCCACCAAATCGAGGTACGGCTCGATGCGATGCGGGTCGAGCAGCAGGCCAAACAGCGAAATCACCATGCTCACCGCCGGCACCAGCGCCAACGTCCCGTAGAAGGCGCAGCCCGCGGCGGCCAGCCCGATTCGGTGTGCCACCGCCCGCCCGGCCAATGCCTGCCCGTGGCCCCAAAGCCAGACGATTGCCGCTCGCAACCCCTTCATCGGCCAAACATCTCCGTCATGCGGCACCAGCAGACCAGATTTCACGCCAAAGGCAAAAAACCGCTTGCCAGGGGGGGGTGGGGGTCCTATGTCGCCCCACACGCAGCAACGCACGTGCCTCTGCCCCCCGGGGTTACGCAACGACGTCAAGCGTTCTGGCAATCGTCTGGTCGCTGGTTCGTTCGACCGTTTCGCAATCACCGCTCGCCGCCTGGATAGGCGGGCGCTTTATCGGGGAGACCACGTGCGATGACACCTAAAATCGCAGAGTTCCTTCGCGTGCATCAGCCGGCCACGCCGTGCTTGGTGCTTGATGTCGACCGCATGGAAGAGAACTACCGCGCCATCAATCGCGCGCTGCCGCTGGCCCGCGTCTACTACGCCGTGAAGGCCAACCCGGCCCGCCCGATTCTCGACCGCCTGGTCAAGCTCGGCTCCTCCTTCGATGCCGCGAGCTTCGAGGAAGTGCGCGCCTGCCTCGAGTCCGGCGCCGCCCCCTCGGCCATCAGCTACGGCAACACCGTCAAGAAGGTCTCGGCCATCCGCGCCGCCCATGAAGCCGGCGTTTCGATGTTCGCCTTCGATTCGGCCGAGGAGCTGGAGAAGCTCGCGCAGCACGCCCCCGGTGCCCGCGTCTATTGCCGCATCATGGTCGCCAACGAGGGCGCCGACTGGCCGCTGTCGCGCAAGTTCGGCACCTCGGTCGAATCCGCCCGCGCGCTGATGACCCGCGCCGCCACCATGGGGCTCGACCCCTACGGCCTGTCCTTCCACGTCGGCAGCCAGCAGACCTCGACCGCCTCCTACGAAGCCGCGATCGGCAAGGTCGGCATGCTGTTCACCGACCTCAAGGACGCCGGCGTCAACGTCCGCATGGTCAATCTCGGCGGCGGCTTCCCCATCCGCTACCGCGATGAAGTCCCCGGCATCGACGATTTCGGCGCCGCCATCATGCACGCGATGACCGAGTGCTTCGGCAACGCCCTGCCGGAAATGCTGATCGAGCCCGGCCGCTCCGTGGTCGGCAGCGCCGGCCTGGTCAACGCCGAGGTCGTCCTGGTCAGCCGTCGCGAGAAGGACGACCCCGTCCGCTGGGTCTATCTCGACATCGGCCGCTTCGGCGGCCTCGCCGAGACCGAGGGCGAGTCGATCAAGTACCACATCGCCACCGAGCATGACGGCGGCGAAACCGGCCCCGTGGCCCTCGCCGGCCCCACCTGCGACGGCGCCGACATCCTCTACGAAAAAAGCAACTACCGCCTCCCCCTGGCGCTGAAATCCGGCGACCTGGTGCAGCTCCGCTCCACCGGCGCCTACGTGACCACCTACGCCAGCCAGGGCTTCAACGGCTTCGCGCCTTTGGCCGAACACTACATCTGAGCCGCTGCCCACCCGATTCGGCGCCGCCGGCCCCTGGCCCGCGGCGCCGTTTTCGTTTAGGTCCCCTCGCAGACTGAGGAAACCACGACCATGACCACTCCCACCCTGCCCCCCGGCATGGGCCGCGCCCGCTCCGCCGGCGCGCTCGCCGGCATCAAGGTGATCGACCTCACCCGCGTGCTCGGCGGCCCCTATTGCACCATGGTGCTGTCCGACCACGGCGCCGAGGTGATCAAGATCGAGCCGCCCCAGGGCGACGAGGTGCGCGACTGGGGCCCCCCCTTCATCGATAACGGGGACGGCACGCAGGACGCCAGCTACTTCATCGGCGTCAACCGCAACAAGCGCTCCATCGGGCTCGACCTCGGCAAGCCCGAGGGCAAGGCGGTGCTGCTGAAGCTGCTCGAAGGCGCCGACGTGCTGGTGGAGAACTTCAAGCCCGGCTCCATGGAGAAATGGGGCCTCGGCTACGAGGCCGACCTCGCGCCCCGCTTCCCCCGCCTGGTCCATTGCCGCGTCTCCGGCTTCGGCGCCAACGGCCCCTATGGCGGCCTGCCCGGCTATGACGCCATCCTCCAGGCGATGACCGGCCTGATGTCCATCAACGGGGACCCCACCACCGGCCCGCTGCGCATGGGCACCCCCATCGTCGATATCGGCACCGGCCTCTACTCCGCGGTCGCCATCCTCATGGCCCTCTATGAGCGCGGCATCTCCGGCCGCGGCCAGTACTGCGACATGACGCTGCATGACTGCGGCATGGCCCTGATGCACCCGCAATCCGCCAATTTCTTCCTCAACGGCCGCCGCCCGGTCGCCACCGGCAACCCGCACCCCAACCTCGCGCCCTACGAGAAATACACCACCAAAACCTGCGAGATCTTCATCGCCTCGGGCAATAACGGGCAGTGGAAGAAGCTGTGCGAGATCCTCGGCAAGCCCGAGCTTTCCAGCGATCCGCGCTTCGTCAACAACGCCGACCGGCTCGGCAACCGCCCGGCGATGATCGCCGAGTTGGCCGCCCTGCTGGCCGATAAGGACGGCGAGAGCTTCTGCATTGAGCTGCTCAAGCAAGGCCTCCCCGCCGGCCCGGTCCGCCCGATCGACGTCGCCATGGCCGCCGAACACACCGCGGCGCGCGAAATGGTCACCGAGCTCGACGGCTATCGCGGCCTCGGCACCCCCATCAAGCTCTCCCGCACCCCCGGCGGCACGCGGCGCAAGCCGCCCCGCTACGGGCAGGACAGTGAGGAGGTGCTGGCCCAGCACGGCTACTCCCCGTCCGATATCGCCACGCTGAAGGCCGGCGGCGTGCTCTACACCTCCCGCCGCCGGTAACCTTGCCCAACCCGCATGCATGATCTGGGGCGCGCCGTGGTCGGCTTCGTGCAGGACCACGCCGCCTATGCGGTCCCCCTCGCCTTCACCCTCGGCTTCCTCAAGGCGCTCGCCTTCGTCACCATGGTGGTCCCCGGCATCACCATCATGCTGGCGATGGGCACGCTGATCGGCGCCAGCGGCATCGAATTCATGCCGGTCTGGCTCGCCGTCTCCATCGGCTCCGGCCTCGGCGATTGGGTCTCCTACGCCATCGGCTACCGCCTGAAAGACCGCGCCCGCCACATCTGGCCACTCCGCAACCACCCGGACTGGCTCCCCCGCGGCGAACGCTTCTTCCGCCGCTGGGGGCCGATGAGCGTGGTGCTGTGCCGCTTCTTCTCCCCCCTGCGCGCCACCGTGCCGCTGCTGTGCGGCATTTTCGAAATGCCGTGGCTTCCCTTCCAGCTCGCCAACTGGGCCTCGGCGTTCCTCTGGGCGCTGCTGCTGCTGACCCCTGGGTCGCTGCTGGGGGCCTGGCTCGGGTAAGGAAGAGTGTTCTTTTTGTGAACAAAAAGAACCAAAAAAACTTTCTGCTCCATTCATCCCGTTGGCGTACTCCCCGCGGATACCGGGGAGCGGTACACACCAAGGGGAGAAAGTTTTTCGCTTCTTTTTTCCAAAAAAGCAGCGCT
>CAIYPH010000417.1 GCA_903928045.1 uncultured Rhodospirillales bacterium | reverse complement strand
GGCGACCTCAAGCGCCTCGAACTCGCCATCGCCCTCGCCGGCCAGCCCCGCCTTCTGCTGATGGACGAACCCACCGCAGGCATGGCCCCCGCCGAGCGCGTCGCCCTCATGCACCTCGCCCGCGGCCTCGCGACCACCGAGCGCATCGCCATCCTGTTCACCGAACACGACATGGATGTCGTCTTCGGCACCGCCGATCGCATCCTCGTGCTCAACCGCGGCGAACTCATCGCCGAGGGCAACGCCGACGAAATCCGCGCCAACCCCCGCGTCCGCGAGGTCTATCTCGGCAGCGGCGCCACCACGGGCGGCCATTGATGCTCACCGTCGAAAACCTGCACGCCCAGTACGGCCGCGCCCATATCCTGCAAGGCGTCTCCTTCGCCGTCCCCCCAGGCGCCGCCTTGGTCCTGCTCGGCCGCAACGGCGCCGGCAAATCCACCACCTTCAAGTCCCTCATCGGCCTCATCCGCCCCACCGCCGGCCGCATTACCTTCGATGGCCAGCAGATCGCCGGCCACGAACCCCACCGCATCGCCCAGTCCGGCCTCGGCTACGTGCCGGAAGAGCGCCGCATCTTCACCGACCTCACCGTCGCCGAAAACCTCGAAGTCGGCCGCCTGCCCCCCCGCGACGGCCACCCAACCTGGACTCCCGAGCGCCTCTTCGCCCTCTTCCCCAACCTCGCCACCATGCGCCACCGCCCAGGCGGCCGGATGAGCGGCGGCGAGCAGCAAATGCTCGCCATCGCCCGCACCCTCATGGGCAACCCCCGCATGATCCTGCTCGACGAACCCAGCGAAGGCCTCGCCCCCGTCATCGTCGAGCAAATGGCCCACGCCATTCGCGCCATGCGCCAGGCCGGCGTCACCATCCTGCTCGCCGAGCAGAACCTCCACTTCGCCCTCGCCGTCGCCGACCACGCCGCCATCATCGAAACCGGCCGCATCACCTGGTCCGGCACCACCGCCGCCTTGCGTGCCGATTCCGCTCTGCGGGATGCCTGGTTGCCGGCTTGAAGGAAGCAAGCGCTTCTTTTTTGGAAAAAAGAAGCAAAAAACTTTTATCCACTTGGTTGGTACCGCTCCGATCTATCCGCGGGGTGTACGCCAACGGCATGGATGGAACAGAAAGTTTTTTTGGTTCTTTTTGTTCACAAAAAGAACTGCTTCCCTCCCTCGCTTCCCCCACCCGCCCTGCTAGGCTAAATGTCAGCACCCACGCGCCTGCCCCGCACAGGAAAGTCTTTCGAAATGAGCCGTCGCTTCCGCCTAGCCCTGATAGTCGCCGCTCTGTTCGCGGGCGCGAGCGCGCGTGCCGATGAGACGATTGCCAGCCGCGGTGCCATTCAGATGACGCTTGACGAACTGCGGGACGCTCTCTCCCGCCAGGAACCGGCGGTGAAGGAACAGGTCCTCGGCAGCCAGCAGGCAACCCGGGAGTTTGTGCAGGACCGGCTGCTCCGCAAGGTCCTGCTGGCGGAGCTGAGCGCGGAGCGGTTCGATCAGAACCCCGACATCGCCGGCCGCGCCAACGAGGCGCGCGAGGCGGTGCTGGTGCAGGCCTGGCTGGCCACGCAAGCGAGGCTCGACCCCGCCTTTCCCTCCCAGGCCGAGATCCAGGCGGCCTATGAGGCGAACAAGGCCCGCTTCGCCGTCCCAACCCAATACCTCGTCTCCCAGATTGCCATCCTGGTGCCCGCCGGCGCCACCAAGGAGGCGGAGGCCGACGCGTTGAAGAAAATTCGCGACATTCGCGTCGAGGCCCTCAAGCCCAAGGCCGATTTCGCCGAGCTGGCGCGCAAATCCTCCCAGGACAAGAACTCAGCCGACAAGGGCGGCGAGCTCGGCTGGGTCCGCGAGGACCAGATCGTCGGCGGTGTCCGCGAAGCCGTCAGGTCACTGGCCACCGACGCCATCAGCGAGCCGGTCCGCAGCAACGACGCCTGGCACATCGTCAAGGTGAAAGGGAAAAAGCCCCCCTCGGTCCTCCCGCTCGACCAGGTCAGCACCACCCTCGTCAATGCGATGCGCGCCAACCGGGCCCAGGAGCAGGTCCGGGCCTATATCCAGGCGCTACTGGCCAAGCAGGCGGTCGAGATCAACGAAGTCGGGCTTGCCGGTAAGATACGCGCATCTAAGTAGCAGGCATCTTCTTTTTGTGAACAAAAAGAAGCAAAAAAACTTTTTATTCCACTCCATGCCGTTGGCGTACTCTCCGCGGATGGGTTGGAGCGGTACCGGGCAAAGCGGATAAAAGTTTTTTGCTCCTTTTTTTCAAAAAAGGAGCCTTTGCTTCTTGCTTCCGTCGCCCGTCCCTCGGGAGAGAAAATTTAGCACGTCGTTCATATTTTTTCCTTGACGGGCAAAATTTAGTTAGTTATATAAAAGTTTATGACACATCGCAACCCCGCCACAGCGCCCACCCCGGCCGAACCGCACCCCGCGGTTCTGCTCGGCGAAGCCGTGGCTAGGCTGCTGGCCGCCATGCTCGCGCCTTGGGGCCTGTGGCGCCTGCTGCCCGGCGGGCGGGCGCTGCATGCCATGCTCACCCAGTTCGGCCGCGACTTCGCCGCCCTCATGGCGCGCCTCGCCACCGCCCCGATCGCCCCCATTTCCCCCTCGCCCCGCGCCCGAGCCCCCAAGCGGCGGGTCACCACCCCCCGCCAGGACTCCGTCCGCCGTGCCCCGCGCCGGCGTACCTCGCGCCGCGCCACCACCCCGCGCGCCACCCGCCCCGGCTTTCCGCCGCCGCCTCGCGCGCAAACCCGTCTGGCCATGCCACCGTCGCGTCCGCTCAAGCCCGCATTTCGGCCATATCCGCGAGCAGGGTAAGCGTGAGCTGAGGCCCACCTTTCGTGGTGGTTCGCGAGTGCGCAGTTTGTCTGC
>CAIYPH010000416.1 GCA_903928045.1 uncultured Rhodospirillales bacterium | reverse complement strand
CGCGATCGAGTAATGTGACTGGAGTTCAGACGTGTGCTCTTCCGATCTAGGTGGTCGCGACATGAATGGGCGGCACCAGCGCGCGGCTCGGTTCATCGATGGCGCCGAGCGCCTGCGCGGCGAGGGTGCGGGGGGACCAGGATGCGGTGTCGGGATGCGATGTCATGCGCTAGCTTTAGCCCCCCCGCCGCCGCGCCACCAGCAAGGGAGCTGCAATGCGCCTCGTCTTTTTCGTGCTGTCACTCCTCGCCGCCGTCCCGGCGATGGCGGAGACACCAACGGTCTCGATCCTCACCTACCACCGCTTCAACCCCGCCGGCTCCCCCGGCGCGACCACCGTCAGCACCGCGGTCTTCGCCGCCCAGATGGCCCGCATCGCCGAGCGCGGCCTCGCGGTGCTGGATCTGCACGCGGTGATCTCCGGCGAGGCTCTCCCGCCCCACGCGGTCGCGATCACCGCCGACGACGGCCACCGCTCCGTCTACACCGAGATGTTCCCGATCCTGAAACGCCACGGCTTCCACGCCACTTTGTTCCTCAACCCACCCGGAATCGGGCGCGGGAGCTACCTGCGCTGGGAGGAACTGGCGGAGATGCAGGCCTCCGGATTGATCGACTGCGAACCCCACACCTCAAGCCACCCCAACTTCAACACCGAGCGGACAACCAGAACGCCGGCCGATTTCGCCCAATTCGTGGCGCGCGAACTGGACGAACCGCGCAAAACCCTCACCACCCACCTCGGCGGACCGCAGGACATGCTGGCCTGGCCCTACGGCATTCACGACCCCGCGCTCGAAGCCGCCGCCCAGGCAGCGGGCTACCGCGCCGCCTTCGCCCTCGGCGGCCGGGTCGCACCGATTGGCGGGCCGGCCTATGCCATCCCGCGCTACCAGGTCTACGAAGCCGATATCGGCCCCCGCTTCGACGCGGTGCTCAACGGCACCCCCCGGGCTTTGCCCCGCCCATAGGGCTTGCTATGACGGGCGCTCGGTAAGGAGTGATGTCTTGAACAAGTCGTTTGGTGCGAACAGTCTGCGGTCCGGCCCCGATGAGCGCGGCCGCTTCGGCGAATTCGGCGGGCGTTTCGTCGCCGAGACGCTGATGCCCCTCATCCTCGAGGTGGAGCAGGCCTACACCGCCGCCCGCGCCGACCCGACGTTCCAGCCCGAGCTAGACGCCTACCTGAAAAACTACGTCGGCCGCCCCAGCCCGCTCTGGTTCGCCGAACGCCTGACCAAGTCGATCGGCGGCGCAAAAGTCTATTTCAAGCGCGACGAGCTCAACCACACCGGCGCCCACAAGATCAATTCCTGCATGGGCCAGATCCTGCTGGCCAAGCGGATGGGCAAAACCCGCATCATCGCCGAAACCGGCGCCGGCCAGCACGGCGTCGCCACCGCCACCGTCTGCGCCCTGTTCGGCCTCGACTGCGTCATCTACATGGGCGCCACCGACATCGAGCGGCAAGCGCCCAACGTTTACCTCATGAAACTCCTGGGGGCCGAGGTCAAGCCGGTGACGGCGGGCGCCGCGACCCTCAAGGACGCCATGAACGATGCCATGCGCGACTGGGTTTCCCATGTCGACGACACTTATTACATGATCGG
>CAIYPH010000415.1 GCA_903928045.1 uncultured Rhodospirillales bacterium | reverse complement strand
TCCGCTCGCTGCTGCTCAGACAAACCGTCAATCGCCTCAAGCCACTTGCGAAATTCCGCGCTGTCCATCGTCACAATCCTCGATACGTCCAAACGATTGAACCTAATATGAACTACGCATATGATTCGCTAATAGAGCCTTTCAAAAAGAAGCGCTTGCTTCCTTCCAGAGAGGAGCTCGGCATGATGCCCCTCCTCCGCCTAGCAGGCGTCAGCCGGGTCTATCGCACCGGTGGCGGGATGTTCGGCCGCGGCAGCCTGGTGCGGGCGGTGGATCGTGTCAGCCTCGAGGTCGCGCCCGGGCAGACGCTCGGTATCGTCGGTGAATCCGGCTGCGGCAAATCCACCACCGGCCGGCTCGCGCTCGGGCTGGAGGCGCCGGATGAAGGCAGCGTGCGCTTCCGCGACGCGCCGCTGCCCGCCCCCGGCTCGGCGCCCTGGCGTGCCATGCGGCGCGACATGCAACTCGTCTTCCAGGACCCGCTGGGCGCGCTCGACCGGCGGCTGACCATCGCCGCACAGATTGCCGAGCCGCTCGATATTCACGGCATCGGCGCCAAATCCGAGCGGCAGGACCGCGTGGCCGCGCTGCTGCGCGACGTCGGGCTGCGGCCGGACCAGGCGGCGCGGCATCCGCATGAGCTCTCGGGCGGCCAGCGTCAGCGCGCCGTGCTCGCCCGCGCGCTCGCCACTGACCCGGCGCTGCTGGTGTGCGACGAGCCGATCTCGGCGCTCGACGTGTCGATCCAGGCGCAGGTGGTGAACATGCTGGCGGATATCCAGGCCGCCCGCGGCGTCGCGCTGGTGTTCATCAGCCATGACCTGAAGGTGGTGCGCCAGGTGAGCCATGATGTCGCGGTGATGTATCTCGGCCGCGTGGTTGAGCGGGGCGACCCCGATATCGTATTCGCCACCCCGGCGCACCCCTATACGCAGGCGCTGATTTCCGCCGTGCCGGTGCCCGGCCATCGTCAGCGGCCGCGCATCGTGCTGCAGGGCGAGCCGCCGAATCCGGCCAACCGCCCCACCGGCTGCGCCTTCCATCCCCGTTGCCCCCAGGCGATGCCCCGTTGCGCGGCGGAGGACCCGGCGGTGACCACGCTGCCCGATGGCCGCGCCGTTGCCTGCCATCTCGCCGAGACCCCGAGCCGGATCGCCGCCTGATGCTCCGCTTCCTCGCCATCCGCTTCGGCCGCGCCGCGCTGACCATCGTGCTGGTCGTCACCTTCGCCTTCATCGTGCTGCGCCTGTCCGGCGACCCGGCGGTGGCGATCATGTCACCTGAGGCGCCGCCCGAGGCGCTCGCCGCCTTCCGCCGCGCCTGGGGGCTCGATCAGCCGATCTGGGTGCAGTATTTCCGCTATTTCGGCGCCATCGCCCAGGGCGAGCTCGGCCAGTCCATGCGCGACGGGCGGCCGGCGATCGTGCTGGTGCTGGAGCGCATCCCGGCGACCCTCATGCTCACCATCCCCGCGTTCATCCTGAAAGTCGGCCTCGGAGTGCCAGCCGGCATCCAGGCTGCGCTGCATCGCAACTCGTTCACCGATCGCGCCGTGATGACGCTGGCGGTCGCCGGGTTCACGGTGCCGAGCTTCGTGCTCGGGCTGATCCTGGTGCTGGTCTTCGCGGTGCAGCTGGGTTGGCTGCCCTCGGGCGGGCAGGAGAGCTGGCGCAGCGCCATCCTGCCGGTGATCACCATGGGGCTCGGCGGCGCCGGCGTGCTGGCGCGCTTCACCCGCTCGGCGATGCTGGAAGTGCTCGGCCAGCCCTTCATCCGCACGGCGAGCGCCAAGGGTGTGCCCTGGCCGCAGGTGGTGCGCGGCCATGCGCTGCCCAATGCCGCCATCCCCACCGTCACCATCGTCGGCTTCATGGTCGGCAGCCTGATCGCGGGTGCGGTGGTGGTGGAGAGCGTGTTCTCCTGGCCCGGCGTGGGGCGCCTGCTGGTGGTGGCGGTGGCAAACCGCGATCTCGCGGTGGTGCAGTGCATCCTGCTGCTTGTCGCCTGCACGATGGTGGCGGCCAACCTCACCGTCGATCTGCTCTATGGCGTGCTGGACCCGCGGATGCGGGCGAGGAAATCCTGATGTCCAGCGTTGTCGCAACCGCCGCGCCGGTGATCCACCGCCGCGCCATCCCGCCGGCGGTGCTGGTGGCGATGGGGTGGATCGGCCTGATTCTCGCCATCGCGCTGCTCGCCGAGATTCTGCGTCCCTACGGCATCACCCAGATGGACCTGAAAGCCCGGCTGCGCCCACCGGTGCTGTTCGGCGGTGTCTGGGCGCACCCGCTCGGCACTGACGAGCTCGGGCGGGACGTGCTGAGCCGGCTGATGGTGTCGATCCGCATGTCCGTCACCATCGCCTTCGGCGCCACCATCATCGCCGCCGTGCTCGGCACTACGCTCGGCTTCATCGCCGCGCATTTCCGTGGCTGGGTAGAGCAGATCGTGTTGATGTTGATCGACTTCCAGGCGAGCATGCCCTTCCTCATTATCGCGCTCGCCGTGCTGGCGTTCTTCGGCAACTCGCTGCCGCTGTTCATCGGGTTGATGGGGCTCTACGGCTGGGAGCGCTATGCGCGGATGGCGCGCGGCCTCGCGGTATCCGCCAATGCCCAGGGCTACGCGGCCGCGGTGCGCCAGCTCGGTGCGCGGCCGGGGCGGATTTATCTGCGCCACATCCTGCCCAACATCGCCGCCACCCTCATTGTCGCCGCCACGCTCTCCTTCCCCGAGGTGGTACTGCTGGAATCCGGCCTCTCCTTCCTCGGCCTCGGCGTGCAGCCGCCGATGACCTCGCTCGGCAACATGGTCGGCTATGGCCGCGAATACCTCACCCGCGCGCCCTGGATCCTGCTCACTCCCAGCTTCGTCATCGTCACCACCACCCTCAGCGTGAGCCTCGTCGGCGACTGGCTGCGCGATCGGCTGGACCCAACCTTGCCCTGAGCAGCGGATTTTCTCCACCGCATGGTTGATATGCACTATCCGAAGAGCGGGAATGCCGGTTAGCGTAGCTGCTTCCTTTCGCGACCGGAGACGCCCCGCATGCGCCTATCCACCCGCCTCGCCGCCCTCGCCATCGCCGCCGCTTGCCTGGTGCAACCCGTGCAGGCGCAAACCTTGCGCTGGGCCGGCCAGCGCGACATCGGCTCGCTCGACCCGGACTCCTTCGGCGATACCTTCACGCTTGCCTTCCTCAACCATGTCTATGAAGGCCTGGTGCGCTACGATGCGGAGCTCAAGGTGGAGCCGGCGCTGGCGACGTCTTGGGAGCTGGTCTCACCGGCCGTGTGGCGCTTCCATCTCCGCCCCGGGGTGAAATTCCATGATGGCGCGCCGCTCACCGCCGATGACGTGATCGTCTCGCTGAAGCGCGCCACCGATGACAACTCGCCGCTGAAAGGCAATCTCTCCGCCTATAAGAGCGCCCGCGCCGTCGATGCCCAGACCGTCGATATCGAGCTGACCGGCCCCTACCCGCTGCTGCTCAACGACCTCACCAACATCTTCATCTTCTCCAAGCCCTGGCTGGTCACCAACAAGACCGAAGCGGCGACCGATGTCGGCAAGGGCATCGAGGGCTACGCCACCAGCCACGCCAACGGCACCGGCCCCTTCATCTTCGAAAGCCGGGTCGCTGACCAGAAGACCACCATGAACGTCAATCCCAACTGGTGGGACAAGCCGAAGCACAACCTCAAGCGCATCGAGTTCATGCCCATCACGTCCGACGCGACTCGCCTCGCCGGGCTGATGAGCGAGCAGGTGGACTACACCAACGCCGTGCCGCTGCAGACGGTCAGCCGGCTTGAGGGCGCCGGCGGGGTGAAGCTGCTGCCGGCGCGCGAGTTGCGCACGGTGTTCTACGCGCTGAACCTCGGCGACAAGCTCACCGCCTCCGACATCACCGACCGCAACCCGCTGAAGGACGTGCGCGTCCGCCGCGCGCTCGATCAGGCGATCGATATCGAGGCGATCCGCAAGAACCTGATGCGTGGCTATTCCCGTAACACCGGCGCGCTGGTCGACCCGACCATCCCCGGCTACACGCCCGCACAGGAGCCCCGCGCGCCGTTCGACGTGGAGGCGGCGAAGAAGCTGCTCGCCGAGGCCGGCTACCCGAATGGTTTCTCCCTCGGCCTGCTCTGCGCCAATGACGGCTACGTCAATGAGGAGCCGATCTGCCAGGCGACCGCGGCGATGTGGGCGAAAATCGGCGTGAAGGCCGCACTCACCATCGGGCCGCGCGCCACCATCACCCAGAAGCGCGTGGCCGGTGCCTTCGATATCACTCCGCTGGGCTGGGCCAATGAGCCGGCGATCGACGCCTATTCGATCCTGCTCCAGGTCGTGCACAGCAAGACCATGGCGGCCGGCGTGTTCAACTGGGGCAATTGGAGCACGCCGGAGATCGACCGGCTGATCGACGCCTCGGCCAATGAGATGGACCGGCCGAAGCGCCTCGCGCTGATGGATCAGGCGCTGATGATCGCCAAGCGCGAGATGCTGTTCCTGCCGCTGCACCAGCAGCCGATGATCTGGGCGACGCGCGACACCGTCACCGAAGTGGTGCAGCTGCCCGACAACAAGCCGCGCCACTGGCTGACGCGGATGAAGTGAGCGACATGCCCGACCTGATCATTGCCAATATCCGCCCCCATGGCGGGGCGGAAACCTCGATCACCATCAAGTCCGGCCGGATCACCGCCATTGGCGGCCCGGCCGAACCCGGCCTCCCGGTGTTCGACGGCCACGGGCTGCTCGCCATCCCCGGCCTGGTCGAGGCGCATGCGCATCTCGACAAGACGCTGTACGGGATGCCCTGGTACGTGAACAAGGTCGGGCCCGCGCTGCTCGACAAGATCGACAATGAGCGGGCGATGAAGCGGGCGCTCGGCATCGACGCGCATCGCCAATCCTCCCGGCAGGTGGCGCTGACGGTGGGCCACGGCACCACCCATATCCGAACCCATGTCGACGTGGATACCGAATGCGGCGTCACCTCCATCGAGGGGGTGATGGCCACCAAGGCGGCGCATGCCGCTCACGTGGACATGCAGATCGTCGCCTTCCCGCAATCCGGCCTGCTGCGCCGGCCAGGCACGCTGGAGCTGATGGACACCGCGATGCGCCTCGGCGCCGATGCGGTGGGCGGCATCGATCCGTGCTCGATGGACCGCGACCCCAAGGGGCATCTCGATGCGGTGTTCGGCCTCGCCCAGCGCCACGGCAAGGGGGTGGACATCCATCTGCACGAGCCCGGCGAGATGGGCGCCTTCTCGATGGATCTCATCATCGAGCGGGCGAAGGCACTCGGCATGCGCGGGCAATCCGTGGTGATCAGCCACGCCTTCTGCCTCGGCATGCCCGATGTCGCCGCGGTGGACCGGCTGCTGGCCGATCTCGCAGCCGCCGAAATCGCCATCATGACCCTCGGCACCCCCTCCCGCCCGGTTCCGCCGCTGCTGCGCGCGCGCGCCGCCGGCGTGGTGGTCGGCACCGGCTCGGACGGCATTCGTGACACCTGGGGCCCCCATGGTGACGCCGATATTCTGGAGCGCGCGATGATCCTGGGCATGCGCAACAACCTCCGCCACGACACCGAGGTGGAGCAGGCGCTCGACGTGTGCACCCATGGCGGGGCGAAGATGATGGGGCTCAGCGACTACGGCATCGCGGTCGGCAAGCCGGCCGATCTGGTGCTGCTGCCTGGCTCCTGCCTCACCGAGGCGGTGGTCTCCCGTCCGGTCGATCGCATCACCTTCAAGCGCGGCCGCATCACCGCGCGCAACGGCGCCGCCGCCTTCCAGGTGCCGTAATGCGCACCCTCTTGACCGCCCGCCACGTGGTGGGCCACGCCAATGGCGGGCACCGCCTGCTGGAAAACGGCGAAGTGGTGATCGAGGGCGACCGCATCATCTTTGTCGGGCATGACTTCCCGGGCGAGGTGGATGTCCGCCATGATTTCGGCCTGTCGCTGATCGGACCCGGCCTGATCGATCTCGACGCACTGTCCGACCTCGACACCACGATTCTCGGCTACGACAACCAACCGGCCTGGGAGAAAGGGCGCGTCTGGCCTCAGACCTACATGGATCGCGGGCCGTACGAGATGTATTCGGCCGAGGAGCTGGCGTTCCAGAAGCGCTACGCCTTCGCCATGCTGCTGCGCCACGGCATCACCACCGCGCTGCCCATCGCCTCGCTGTTCTACCGCACCTGGGGCGAAACGGTGGAGGAGTTCAGCGCCGCCGCCGAGGCCGCCGGCGAGCTCGGCATCCGCGCCTATCTCGGCCCGGCCTACCGCACCGGCAACACCTTCATTCGCGAGGATGGGGTGATCGACACGTTCTACGACGAGCCACGCGGCCTTGCCGGCCTGGATGACGCGATCCGCTTCTGCCGCGACCATGAGAACACGAGGGGCGGCCTGGTGCGCACCATGCTGGCGCCCGACCGCATCGAGACCAGCACCGCCGAATTGCTGCGCCGCACGGCGGCCGCGGTGCGCGATATGGACGTGCCCGTCCGGCTGCACTGCTGCCAGTCCAAGGTGGAATACGAGCTGGTGCTGAAGCAGCACGGCATGAGCCCGCCGGAATGGCTGGAAAGCCTCGGCTTCCTCTCGCCGCGCGCCATGCTGCCGCACGGCACCTGGGTCTCCGGCTCGCGCGGGATCGACCGGCCGGGGCGGGATCTCGATATCATCGGGGCATCCGGCGCATCGATCGTGCATTGCCCCATCGTCTCCGCACGTGGCGGACGGGCGCTCGATAGTTTCGCCAAATATCGCGCCCGCGGACTCACCATCGGCCTGGGCACTGACACCTGGCCGGCCGATCTGCTCGCCAATATGCAGGCGGGCGTGCTGCTATGCCGGGTGATGGAAGGAACGGCCGCCAGCGTGCGCGCCGCCGACTATTATGACGCGGCGACCATCGGCGGCGCCGACGCGCTGCACCGCCCCGATCTCGGCCGGCTGATGCCCGGCGCCCAGGCCGATATCGCGGTGTTCGACATGTCGCATCCGTTGATCGGCCAGGTGATCGACCCGATCCAGACCCTGCTGATCGGCAGCCAGGGCCGCGACGTCAGCGACGTGTTCGTCGCCGGGCGGCATGTCGTGCAAAATGGCGAACTCCCGGGGTTCGACCTTTCCGCCGCCCATACCCGCGCCCAGGCGCAGTTCGACGGGCTGATAGCGAAATACCCGGAGCGCACCTGGAAGCACCCGCCGGTGGAGACGATCTTTCCACCGAGCTATCCGGTACTGCGGCGCGGCTAACCCCCAAACGAAAACGGCGGCCCGAAGGCCGCCGTTCACGCGGAGTGATGCGAGGAGAACTCAGGCCTTCTTGCCGCGGCGGCGGGAGATCGCGCCAAGGCCAAGGAGTCCGGCGCCAAGCAGCGTCATCGAAGCGGGCTCCGGCACCGGAGCCGGGGTATAGCCATACTGAACCGTGATGTTGCCAGCCGCGTTGGTCGAGATCGAAGAGACCAGGTTACCGGCGCC
>CAIYPH010000414.1 GCA_903928045.1 uncultured Rhodospirillales bacterium | reverse complement strand
CGGAGAGGCAGGTGGCGCCGCCGGCCTTGTAGGCCTGGGCCAGGGCTGCGGGGTCGAAATCGGGGCGGATCAGGCCGCCGGAGGGCGAAGCTTTTTTGATTTCGGCGATCATGCCGTAGCCGGTGGCGGCCGCCTCGGTGATGGCGCGGAAGAAGCCGCGCGGGGCAGGGGCGTTGGCGGCGCGGGATTTCAGCTCACCAAGGGTGATGGTGGCGCGGCGGCGCTCGGTCTCGGCGCGCGTATCGGCGCAGATGCGGGCAAGCGCGTCGGAGAGGGCGGTCATCGGGGAAGGTCCTCGGGGATCAGGCGATTTTGTGGTTCAGGATGGCGTGTGGGTGGCGGTGCGCAGCGCGGCGAGCGCCGCGTGGGCAGCCCCGGAATCGAGCGCGCGCGCGGCCTGGGCTGCGCCGTCGCGGAGGCTTTCCGCGACACCGGCGACGATCAGCGCGGCGGCGGTGTTGAGCAGGACGGTGTCGCGGTACGGCCCGGCGGCCCCTTGCAACAGGGCCTCCAGCGCGCCGGCATTCGCTGTCGCGTCGCCGCCCTTGATCGCGGAAACGGGATGGCTGGCCAGGCCGGCATCGGCTGACGTGACGGAGAAGGCGCTGATGGTGCCGTCCTTCAACTCGACGACCTGGTTCTCGCCCTCGGTGGTCAGTTCATCGAGTCCGCGCCCGTGCACCAGCCAGGCATGGGTGCTGCCGAGGGCGGCCAGCGCTTCGGCCATCGGGCGCAACCAATCCGGTGAGAACACGCCGAGGAGCTGGCGGCGCACCCGGGCCGGGTTCGCCATCGGGCCCAGCAGGTTGAAGATGGTGCGTGTGCCGAGTTCCACGCGCGGGCCGGCGGCGTGGCGCAGTGCCGCGTGATGGCGGGGCGCGAACAGGAAGGCGCACCCGGCTTCGCGGAGAATGGCGGGCAGGCGCTCCAGCGGGGCGTCCACGTTCACACCCAGCGCGGTCAGCACGTCAGCGCCGCCGCTACGCGAGGACAGCGCGCGGTTGCCATGCTTGGCGACCGGCACGCCGCATCCGGCGAGCACGAAGGTGACGGCGGTGGAGACGTTGAGTGTATGGGCGCCATCGCCGCCAGTGCCGCAGACATCGACGGAGCCTTCGGGGGCGTCCACCGCGATCATGCGGGCCCGCATGGCGCGGACCGCGCCGGTCATCTCGGAGACCGCTTCGCCGCGCACGCGCATGGCCATCAGCATGCCGGCAATCTGCGCGGGCGTGGCCTCACCATTCATGATGACGCCGAAAGCAGCTTCCGCCTCGGCCTCGTTCAGTCGCTCGCCCAGCGCCAGGCGCGCGAGGACGGGTTTGAGATCGCCGGAGCCGCTCATCCCAAGCTTCCGCTCATGCCAAGCTTCCGCTCATGCCAGTATCAGGCGGCCTTGGCCGGGCTGTTGGAACCGCGGGCGATCGCGAGGAAATTGGCCAGGATGGTGTGGCCCCCCTCGCTGGCGATGCTTTCGGGGTGGAACTGCACGCCGAAGACGGGAAGCGTGCGGTGGCGCAATCCCATGATCAGCCCGTCATCGCTCCAGGCGGTTTCCACCAGCGTCTCGGGGAGGCTCTCGCGCTCGACGATCAGCGAATGGTAGCGCGTGGCCGTGAAAGGCGAGGGCAGGCCTTCGAAGATATCAGTGTTTCGGTGGCTGATCGGGCTGGTCTTGCCATGCATGGGGACCGGCGCGCGGATCACCTTG
>CAIYPH010000413.1 GCA_903928045.1 uncultured Rhodospirillales bacterium | reverse complement strand
GCATCCAGCCGGCGCTCCAGCAGCTCGATCAGGTTCTCCGAGGTGTCGCCCTTGCGGCGCACGGCCTCGTCATAATACTTGCGGAACGCCTTCTCGCTGATGTTGCCGTAGTAGCCCTTGAGCTTCTGCTTGGCCATCAGCTGGATGCCGAAGTCGGTCGGCTTCTGCTTGCGGCGCTGGCCGTGCTGGCCAGGGCCGTAGTCGCGCTTGGCGATCGGGGACTTCGGACGGCCCCAGAGGTTTACGCCGAGGCGGCGATTGATTTTGTACTTGCTTTCGGCGCGCTTGGTCATGCGCGGTATCCTTCTTCGTCGTGCGCCACCGCCCGCGGTTCGCCGCGTGGCTGGAGGACGCTTGTTGCACCGGTAGTCCCGATGCCGCCGCCCCTGAGGCAAACGGCAAAAGGCGGGCGCAGGCCCCGAAGGCCCGTCCACGTTCCCGGCAATGAGGGGCGTATAGGGACGGGCCCCGGGGTTGTCAAACCGGCGGGCAGGTTCTAGCCAGCTTAGCCATGATCAAGCGCAGCGACATCCTCATGCTCGGGCTCTCCGCCGGTGTCACCGGTGGGCTGGTGGGCGGCATGATGCTCGGCATCGGCATGAACCTCATCATCGCCGGCGCCAATATCGGCTGGCTCCTGCTGCTGCCCGGCGCGCCGGCAAGCGGCATGGCCGGGTGGGTGTTGGCGAGACGGCTGGCCCGCCAAGCGGAAGAGACCTAGTCTCCCCGCACCGCGGGCCGCGCGCCTGCCTGTCATCGCGAGGACGCCCGCCATGCACATCCCCCCCTATCCCCTGCCGCGTGGCGCCACCGCCCGCCTCGCCTGGGCGCTGCTGGCCGCCACGCTGATCGCCGCCCCCGCCCTTGCGCAGCCGACAATCCCACCCGGCCCGCGCCCCTGGAAGCCGATTCCCCCGCCCGCCGGCGCGATCGATATCCGCGCCCACGGCGCCGCCTGCGACGGCATCAAGGACGATGCGCCGGCGATCACCGCCGCACTGAAGGCGGCGGCCGGCAAGCCGGGCGCCACTGTGCTGTTCCCGCCCAGCGCCAAGCCCTGCCTGCTGAAAACCGCCCTATCCCTACCCGAAGGCGTCACGCTGCTGGCAGAGCCGGGAACCGTGACACTCAAGGCCGCCCCCGGCAACGCGGCGCGCCCGGTCCTTCTCTCGCTGGCCAGCCACAGCAAACTGATCGGCCTGTCCTTCGATGGCGGCGGCGCCGACAACGCCAACACCAACCCCGTGATCATCGGCTACCACGCCACCGACATCACGCTCGACCATATCGCCCTCCGCCACACCCGCGGTATCGGCCTGCTGTTTTCTTCCAGCATCGCCCGCGTGGCCGTGCATGACAGCACCTTCGAGGACCTCGGCAACCATTGGAAACAGACCCACCTCGCCAAGGATCGCATCCAGGGCGTGGTGTTCTGCTGCGGCGATGGCAACACCGACAATTCAGCCGAGCACAACCACTTCGCCGACATCGGGCTCGACGCGCTGCAATTCTCCAACCAGACCGGCGCGATCGCCCGTTTCAATCGCTTCACCCTGGAAAACGGCGAACGCGCGGCGGTGCCGGCGCCGGATTATCCCGCGGCGATGTATCTCGTCCTCGACACAAGGCTGACCATCGCCGACAACCGCGTGGAGGGCGCCCAAGGCAACTGCATCGACGCCCCCGGCATCGCCGACGCGGAAATCCTGCGCAACACCGTCACCGGCTGCGGCCAGGCCGGTATCGGCCTGTTCGACAGCCCAGCCGACGGGCACCCCCGCGTCTCCAGCCACAATGTGCTGATCGAGGGCAATGAGATCACCAACAACGTCCATTGGGCGGCGTCGGTCTTCAAGGGCGGAATCTCGCTCTCGGGCGCGGCCAGCAACGTGCGCCTCAAGGCCAATCGCATCACCGACACCCAGGCCCGCAAGACCCAGCAATTCGCCGTTTTCGGCCGGCCAGGGAATGCCGTCAGCGCCCTCGCGGTCGAGCCATCCAACAAGCTCGATGGCAACGCCGCCGGCGTCTACTCCGGCCTGCCGGCCCCGAAGCCCAACTGATCAGGCAAACGCCAGCATCACCACCCCCGTGCAGATCAGCGCAATCGCGCCGATCTGCTGCGCCCCCAGCG
>CAIYPH010000412.1 GCA_903928045.1 uncultured Rhodospirillales bacterium | reverse complement strand
GCTCCGACCAGCCCTTCTTCTCGAAATGGTGGTGCAGCGGCGCCATCAGGAACACGCGCCGCCCCGTCCGTTTGTACCAGAACACCTGGATGATCACCGAGACGGTCTCGACCACGAACAGCCCGCCGACGATGAACAGCACGATCTCGTGCTTCACCGCCACCGCGACCGCGCCCAGCGCGCCGCCCAGGGCCAGCGAGCCGGTATCGCCCATGAATACCGCGGCCGGCGGCGCGTTGAACCACAGGAAGCCGAGCCCGGCGCCGATCAAGGCCGAGCAGAACACCGCGAGCTCGCCGACGCCGGCGACCGGGCGCAGTTCGAGGTAGGTGGCGAACACCCGGTTGCCCACGAGATAGGCGATCAAGGCGAACACGCCGGCGGCGATGATGGTCGGCACGATCGCCAGCCCGTCGAGCCCGTCGGTGAGGTTCACCGCGTTGGAGGAGCCCAGCATGACGAACATGCCGAACAGCGGAAAGCCGACGCCGAGGGGGATCAGCACGTCCTTCATCACCGGCACGGCGAGGCCGGTGCCGAGATCGCCACGGGTCAGCCAGGCGATCCACCAGCTCGCGCCGATGCCGAGCACCGCCTGCACCACCAGCTTGCCGCGCCCGGAGAGGCCGCGGAAATCGGCCTTGGACAGCTTGATATAGTCGTCGACGAAGCCGATCGCGCCGTAGCCGAGCGTCAGCAGCAGGACGGCCCAGACGTAGCCGTTGCGCAGATCGGCCCATAGCAGGGTGGAGACGGTGAGCGCCGAGAGGATCAGCACGCCGCCCATGGTGGGCGTGCCCTTCTTCTCGATGATATGGCGCTCCGGTCCGTCCGGCCGGATCGGCTGGCCGCCGCGCTGCACGCTTTTCAGCCAGCGGATGAGGGACGGCCCCATCAGCAGGCTGATCACCAGCGCGGTGACGCAGGCCGCGCCGGAGCGGAACGTCAGATAGCGGAACAGGTTGAACAGGATCAGCTGGTCGGACAGGCGCGCCAGGTTCATCAACATCAGCGCGTCTCCCGGGCGGGGCCGGCCAGGATGGCGTCGACCACGCGTTTCATTTTGCTGCCGAGGCTGCCCTTCACCAGGACGGCATCGCCCGGACGCAGCGCTTCGGTCACCAGCGGCGCCAAAGCGGCAGAGTCCGGCGCATGCGCCCCGTGGATCGCTTTGGGGAGCGCGTCGAATGCGAGTCGGGTCAACGGGCCGCAGGCGAACACCAGATCCGCGACCGCGGCGATATCGGGCGCGAGGCCGGCATGTTCGGCCGGGCCGGTGTCACCGAGTTCGCGCATATCGCCGAGCACCACGACGCGGCGCGCGGCCGGTTGCAGGCCGAGCACCTTCAGCGCCGCCCGCACGGCGATCGGCGAGGCGTTGTAGCTTTCGTCGAGCAGCAGTGCGGTGCCGCCTTGGACCGCGATGTCCCGCCGCGCGCCGCGGCCGGCGACCGGGGTGAAGCCTTCCAGGGCGGCGGCGGCGCGTGCCGGGTCCACGCCCAGCGCCGATGCGGCGAGAATGGCGCCACAGGCGTTCATCGCCATATGCGCGCCGGCCGCGGCCAGCCGGGTGCGCAGAACCGCGCCGCCGAGCGCGACCGCGACATCGGTGCCAGTCGCGTCGGCATCGGCCGTGACCAGGCGCGCATCGGCTGTCTCGGCGAGGCCGAACAGGCGCGCGCCGGGGGCGACGGCCAGCATGCGTGACAGCATCGGCGTATCGGCCGGCAGGATCGCCTCCCCACCCGGCTCCAACCCGCCGGCGATCGAGACTTTCTCGTCGGCGATCGCCTCGATGCTGCCGAGATAGCCGATATGCACGGCGGCGATCGTGGTGATCAGCACCACATGCGGGCGGGCCATTTGCGCGAGTGGCAGGATTTCGCCGGCATGGTTCATGCCGATCTCGATCACCGCATAGGCCGCGCCGGCCGGCAGCCGGGCGAGCGTCAGCGGGACGCCCCAGTGGTTGTTGAGGGAGGCGAGCGCGGCGGAGGTCTCGCCCGCGGCGGAGAGGATCGCCCGCAGCATTTCCTTGCTGGTGGTCTTGCCGACCGAGCCGGTCACCGCGATCACCCGCCCGGCGAAGCGGGCCCGGCCGGCGCGGCCCAGCGCCTGCAGAGCGGTGAATGTGTCGTCCACCACCAGCAGCGGCGCGGTGTCCGCGAGGCCGGCGGGGATGCGATGGACGAGCGCGCCGGCGGCGCCATTGGCCAGGGCGGCCGCGACGTGGTCATGCCCGTCGCCGACCTCGCCGACCAGGGCGATGAAAAGGTCGCCAGGCGCCAGGGTGCGGGTATCGATGGAGATGCCGGTCGCGTCGAACGGCAGGGCCATCGCCCCGCCGGTCGCGGTGCGGAGTTCGGCTGAGGTCCACAGCGCGCTCATGCCATGCCCGCCAGGCGACGCACGGTCGCCACGTCATCGAAGGGCAGGGTCACGCTGCCGATGGTCTGGCCCTGCTCATGCCCCTTGCCCGCCAGCGCCAGCACGTCGCCCGCGGCCAACAGATTGAGGCCGGCGGCAATCGCCGCAGCGCGGTCGCCGATATCGAGCGCATGCGGGCAGCCCGCCTTCACCTCGGCGCGGATGGCGGCGGGGTTCTCCGTCCGCGGATTGTCGTCGGTGACAATGGCGACGTCGGCCAGCCGTGCCGCAACCGCCCCCATCAGCGAGCGCTTGCCGCGATCGCGGTCACCGCCGGCGCCGAACACCACGATGAGGCGGCCGGTGGCATGCGGCCGCAGCGCCAGGAGCAGCCGCTCCAGCGCGTCCGGCGTGTGGGCGTAGTCGACATAAACGGCCGCGCCGCTGGCGAGACGCGCCGCAAGTTCCATCCGCCCGCGAACGCCCTTCAGATCGGCGACGTGCTCGAGCGCACCCTCGATCCCGGCCGCCTGCGCCAGGGCGGCGGCGACCAGCACGTTGTAGGCCTGGAAACGGCCGGGGAGAGCGAGCGGGATTTCGCGCGTCACCCCCTCGGCGCGCAGCGTCAACACCTGCCCGTCCGCAACCGGCAGGGCGCGCAGCAGGTCGATAGTATCTCCCCCCTCGCCGACGGTGACGAGGCCAAGGCGGCGCCGCGTTGCAATTGCCCGCAGCGCGGCCATCGTGCCGGCATCGAGCGCGGTGCTGGCCACCGCCCCCGCCCCGTCCGGCAGCAGGTCGGCGAACAGGCGCAGCTTGGCGCTGCGATAGGCGGCCATGGTGCCGTGATAATCCAGATGGTCACGCGTGAGGTTGGTGAAAGCGCCCGCGGTCAGACGTATGCCATCGAGGCGGAACTGGTCGAGCCCATGAGAGGACGCCTCCATGGCGGCATGGTTGACGCCGCCGCGGGCGATCGCCGCCATGGTCTCGGCAAGTGCCACCGGGTCCGGCGTCGTGAGGCCGGGGCCGCTGGGGAAGCCCGGCGCGGTCAGCCCGAGCGTGCCGAGACTGGCCGCCTTGTGCCCGGCAGCGGTCGCGATCTGGCGGAAGAATTCGGCGCTCGAGGTTTTGCCGTTGGTGCCGGTGATCGCCACCACCACCTCCGGCTGGGCGCCGGCCAGCGCGGCGGCGGCCAGCGCCAGCATGCGGCGGGGTTCCGGCTCGAGCAGCAGCGGCACGGCGGGCACGCCGGCGGGCCAGACGGTGCCGATCGGCGCCAGGACGGCCGCCGCGCCACGGCGCACCGCCTCGGGGATGAAATCGCGGCCGTCCACCTTCGTCCCCGGCAGTGCGGCGAACAGGAAGCCGGGACGCACGGCCCGGCTATCCGCCGTCACCCCACGCAGGGCGAGCCCCGCCGCCGCGGGCCAGCGCTCGGCGAGGGTGGGGGTATGCAGCATCCGCTCAGCGCGCCGCGATCGCGGTCGGGACGGCGATGGCGGGAACGGCAGGCGCCGGCGCGGCAGGGCCGGCAACCGCGGGCTTCGCGCGCATCGGCGGGCTGCCCGACGCGGCGACGGGGATGGTGGACTGCATCACCGGCGCGCCGGGCGAGGGCTTGGCGCCAGGCGGGCGGCCGGGTTGCAGGGGAATGGACAGCTGCGCGTTGATCGTGGCGGCGTTCTCCACATCGGGCAGCAGGCCGAGCATCGGCCCGATGCGCGCGATCACCCGGCCCGCCGCCGGCGCGCTCACCCAGCCCGCCGTGGCGTAGCCATGCGTGGAGGCATTGGCCTTGGGCTCGTCGAGCATCATGTAGACGGCGTAGCGCGGCGCGTTCATCGGGAAGACGCTCATGAAGGCCGAGACGCGGGCGTTCTTGCTGTAGCCATGCTTGCCGGGCTTCTCAGCCGTACCGGTCTTGCCGCCGATGTAGTAGCCGGGCACCTCGGCGGTTTTGCCGAACCCGTCCGACACCACGAGGCGCATCAGCCGGCGCATGATGTCGGAGGTGGATTGCTGCATCACCCGCAGCCCATCGCGCGGCGGCGCGTCGGGGTTGGCGACGAGCAGGGTCGGGCGATAATAGATGCCGCCATTGGCAATCGCGGCCGTGCCGGCGACGACGTGCAGCGGCGTCACCGAGATGCCGTGGCCGAAGCCGATGGTCATGGTGGCGATCTCTTTCCAGTTCGCCGCGGTCGGGGCGCTGGGCGAGCGGACTTCGGGGAGTTCGATGCCGAGCGGGGCGAGCATGCCCATCCGCTCCATCCAGGCGCGCTGCTTCTCGCCGCCGACGGCATCGGCCATGCGGGCGGCGCCGATGTTGGAGGAGTAGGCGAGAATTTCCGGCAGATAGAGCCAACGCTTCTTGCCCTCGAAATCGCTGATGGTGAAGCGGCCGATATGGATCGGCGAGGTGGCGTCGAACCCGTTCCAGATCTGCACGGTGCCGCTGTCGAGCGCGAGTGCCGCGTCCTGCAGCTTGAAGGTGCTGCCGGGCTCGTAGCGGCCGAAGGTGGCGCGGTTGAGCCGCTCGTCGTTGGTCGCGGTGCCGAAGTGGTTGGCGTCATAATCCGGCAGGCTGACCATGCCGATCACCTCGCCGGTCCGCACGTCGAGCACGATGCCGGCGGCGCCGATGGCGTTGAAGTCGGTCATCGCGCGCAGCAATTCGTCGCGCACCACCTGCTGGACGCGAATATCGACCGAGAGCTTCAGCGGCGTCGGGTCGGCGCGGAGCCGGTCATCGAAGAACTTCTCGATGCCCGCGACGCCATGGCCGTCCACGTCGATGCCGCCAATCACATGCGCCGCGACCCGGCCCTGCGGAAAGCCGCGCCGCTCGGTCTGCTCGAACTCGATGCCGGGGATGCCGAGATCATTGATGGCGATCTGCTGGCGCGGGGTGATGTGGCGGGCGAGATAGACGAATTTCCGCCCACCAGCCGCCAGGCGCTGGCGGAGATCCGCCGTGTCGAGCTGGGGCAGCACCCGATGCAGCTTTTCCGCCGCGTCGTTGGCGTCGATCATCTTGTCGGGATTGGCGAAGACGCTGGCGGTGGGGAGCGAAATGGCCAGGATCTCGCCATTGCGATCCGTGATCGTCGCGCGGGCCTTGCGCAGACCGAGTTCCGCGGGTGTCGGGGCGGTGGGCACTGCACTCGGCGGGGTCGCCGGCGGCGGTTCCGGCCGGCGGGTCTGCGCGACGAGCTTGGGCCGCATGGGATCGACCACCGTGGCCAGCGCCAGCTTGCCGGCGACCAGGCCGAACAGGGCGATGAATAGCCAGCCCGCCACCCGAAGCCGGCCCTGGGTGCGCCGCACCGAGAAGGTGGCGGCCGCATCGGCCGAGGTCAGGCGGATATGCTCGATGCGCAGCACCGAGGCGCTGTCCGGTGCACCGGCGGTACGCGCGATGTCATCGCCGGGCGAGGTCTCACCTTGTTTCATCAATGCATGCTCCCGGCCTGGGCGGAGGCGATCGCAGTGGGTACCATCGTTCGCGCCATCCCGAGTGCGGAGGCGACGGCGGGCACGG
>CAIYPH010000411.1 GCA_903928045.1 uncultured Rhodospirillales bacterium | reverse complement strand
CGGCGGCGGTGGCGGCGGCGGCGGGCCGGACCAGACGCTGGATCCCGGCGGCGCCGGCGGCTTCGGCGGCGGTGCCGGCGGCGGCGGCGTCAAGTCGGGCACCAATACCGGCTTCGGCGGCGGCTTCTCCGGCAACGGGCTCGGCGCGCAGGGCGGCGGCGGCGGCGCCGGCATTGGCGGCGCGGTGTTCGTCCAGCAAGGCGGCACGCTGCAGTTCGGCTCCGGGAACGAGTCGGGCGCCACGGTCACCGGCGGCGCCGGCGGCGCCGGGCTGTTCGGCTTCCTCGGCGCCGGTTCGGCCGGCCAGGCCATCGGCTCCGGCATCTTCATCCAGGGCAACCAATCGATCACCTTCAACCCCGCGACCGGCGCCGGGGTCGCGATCGCCGACCGCATCGCCGACGTGACGGGCTCGGCCATCAAGGTCAATCCCTCCCACGGCGGCCTCTCATTGCCCGGCGGCCCGCCCCCCGACCAGACGATCTTCCTTGGCGCCGGCAGCGTGCTGATCACCGGTGGCGGCTTGACCAAGCTGCAGGCCGCCAACACCTATTCCGGCGGCACCACCATCAACGCCGGCTCAACCCTCGAGGCCGTGCTCGCCACCTCGGCCGGCTCCGGCGCCATCGTGTTCAACGGCGCCGGCACCGCCGTGTTCGATTCGGCGACCAAGCCGACCAATGTTTTTCAGGGTTTCCGCCCCGCCGACACCATCGATGTCGCCGGCTCCGCGATGCTCTACGCGGGCTCGCCGACCGCGACCCTGCTCAACGGCACCATGACCGTCGCCTCCGGCGCCCATACCTTCGCGGTCAACGTGGCCGGTGTCCCCAACGGTACCTTCACGACCGTCCCTGATTCCACCGGCGGCGTGGCGGTCACCGGACAGCGGCTGACCTACAGCGTCGCCAACCAGGCCGACCTCAACGCCGCCCTTCAGGCGATCGATCTCGGCGGCATCGATAGCGCGCCCAACACAGCCTATACCATTGTCTTTACCCCCGGCCTGGCCGGCAACAAGGTCTCCCTCACCGCCGACCCCACGGCCATCAACCTGGCCAGCGGCGACACGCTTCTCATCAACGGCTCCAACGAGACGCTCGATGGCGGCAGCGCGGCGCGCGGCCTGTTCGTCAACGCCGGTACGGTGACGGTGCAGAATCTCACCATCGCCAATGCCAAGACGACCGGCGGGGCCGGCGGCAGCAGCACCGCGGGCCCGGGCGGCGGCGGCGGGGCGGGCCTCGGCGGCGGCATCTTCGTCGCGACCGGGGCGACGGTCACGTTGAGCGGGGTCAACCTGACCACCGATTCCGCGTTGGGCGGCGCCGGCGGGCTCGGCGCCGCCGGGGCGATCGGCGGTGGCGGTGGCGGCATCTTCGGTGCCGGGGGCAGCGGCTCGGGCGGCGGCGCCGGCAGCGGCGCGGGTCAACCGTCTGGAATGTCCGGATTTGCCGGCGGCAGCGGCGGCGCGAACGTGCCGGTGATAACCCCTGGTGGCGCTGGCGGTTTCGGCGCCGGTGGCGGCGGGCTTGGCGGCGCGGGCGGTT
>CAIYPH010000410.1 GCA_903928045.1 uncultured Rhodospirillales bacterium | reverse complement strand
GGCCTTCGCCAGCAGCTCCGCCAGCGGTAGACTATCCTCGGTCATCGGGTCCTCGTTCGGTTCGGGTTGAAGCGGCGCAACTCCACCTTAGCCACACGATCCGATGGCCACCCCGACTTACACCCTCAAGCCGTTTGAATTTCCACCACCACCACGGACGCTACCGCCGCTCGCGGTGTTCCGCGCCGAGGTGGAGCGGCCGCGCTTCGCCTGCGTGTTCACGGCCCACCCCACCTTCTCGCTGCCCGGCCCGGTCGCCCAGGCCTTGGCCGAGACCGCATCGGGCCGGCCCTCCGACCTCTGCGCCGTGTCGCACCGGCCCTCCGGTATCACGCTGGAGGAGGAGTTCACCCGCTCGGTCGCCGCCATCACCCTGGCGCGCGATGCGGTGGACCGGCTGGCCGCCGCTTTGCTCGCCGCCGCCCGCTCGGCCTGGCCCGGCCGGTGGAGCGAGTTGACCCCGAGCCCGATCATCCTCGCCACCTGGGTCGGCTACGACACGGATGGCCGCACCGATATTTCCGCCTGGGACACGCTGCGCCTGCGGCTGCGCATGAAGCAGTTCCAGCTCGATCGGTTGCATGGCCAGCTCGCGGCGATCCCGGCCGCGGCGCAGGTGACGTCCCGCCTTGCCGATGCCGCCGCCGCCGTCGCGCAGCAGATCGCCGCCTGCCCGCCCGCCGCGACACCGGAGCATGTCGCAGCCTTCGCCCATGCGCTGATCGGCGCCCGCGATGCCGCGATGACGGCGCCGGCCGAGCTGGACGCCCTGTTCCCCGCCGCCCTGGCCGCCGCCGCTGACGATGCCGAGCGCGAGGCCATCGCCGTCGCGCGGGCCGCGCTGCACGGCCACGGCTTCAGCCTCGCGCACACCCATGTCCGCCTCAACGCCGCGCAGCTGCACAACGCCGTGCGCCAGCGCCTCGGCCAGGACGACCTCCGCTTCACCGACCCGCCGGAGGACCCCGCCCGCCGCCGCGGCCTGTTCACCGCCATCAACGGGGCGCTGGACGATCTGCGGCCCGAGCCGGTCGATTTCGGCGCCGTGCTGGCCGAGCAGGCCTCGGCGGCGCGGCTGATGATGACGGTGGCGCAGATCGCCAAGCATATCGACACCGCGACCCCCATCCGCTTCCTCATCGCCGAGACCGAGACCGGCTACACCCTGCTCGCCGCGCTATGGCTGGCGCGGCTGTTCGGCGTGGAACGGCAGATCGAGATCAGCCCGCTGTTCGAAACCGCCGATGCGCTGGAGCACGGGGCCCGCATCGTCGAGGAGGCGCTGCGCAGCCCGCATTACCGCGCCTATCTCCAGGCCACGGGCCGGCTGGCGCTGCAATTCGGCTACTCGGATTCCGGCCGTTATGTCGGCCAGCTCGCCGCCTCCTACCTCATCGAGCGGCTGCGGCTGAAGCTCGCCGATGCGCTGGCCCGCCACGGGCTGGCCGGCATCGAGGTGGTTCTGTTCGACACCCACGGCGAGAGCGTCGGCCGCGGTGCCCATCCCGGCAGCCTGGCCGCGCGGTTCGACTATCTCTCCCCGCCCGCCAGCCGGCGCGCTCTGCGCGAGGCCGGGCACCTCGTGCGCGAGGAAAGCGCCTTCCAGGGCGGCGACGGCTACATGTTGTTCGGCACGCCGGAACTGGCACTCGCCACCATTGCCCGCGTCGCCGGACATGCGCTCGCGGTTCCAGCGGACACGGCACCCGATCCGGTCTATGCGGACGCTGATTTTGCCTCGGATTTCTTCGGCTCCAGCCGCGCCGCGATGCAGGAACTGGTGGAGGACCCCGGCTACGGCGCTTTGCTCGGCGCCTTCGGACCGGCGCTGCTGGACCCCACGGGCTCCCGCCCCTCGGCCCGGCAAAGCGATGGGCTGGCGGTGGCCTCAGCGATCCGTCACCCGCGCGAACTGCGCGCCATCCCCAACAACGCCATCCTCCAGCAGCTCGGCTGGCTGGCGAACACCTTGCAGGGCCTCGGCGCCGCCGCTGCCCGCCACCCCGACACATTCGGCGAAATGGCGGCGCAAAGCCCGCGCTTCGCCAATGCGCTCGACCTCGCGGCCCATGCTTTGGCGCAGTCCGACCTCGACGTGCTGCGCGCCGTGATCGCCTCGCTCGATCCCGGTAGCTGGCTCGATCGTGCAGCCCACGCGGCTCTCCCCGGGCGTCGCGAGCAACTCGTCACCGTCGCCCGCGCGCTGGAACGGCTCGATCTCTGGGCACCGGCCCAGGCGATGTTCCGCCGTATCCAGGCCGATCACGTCGCGCTGCGGGCGGCCTGGCCCACCGCGCCGGTGATGGCCGGCCGCACCATGCTGCTGCACGCGCTGCGCCTCACCCTGATCCACCGGATCTGGCTACTGGCCGCCACCATCCCGGATTTCTCGCCCCGCCACGGCGTGACCCGCGCGACCCTCGAAGTCGCCATGCTACGCCTCGAAGTCCCTGCCGCGCTGCGTCTGCTGGTCGAGGTCTTCCCCCGCGCGCCGGACCCGGCGGCTGCTCGCGACTACGGCGAGCCCGGCGTCATCCGCTCCTCGGCCGCCTATGCCCGCGAACACGCCGACATTTTCCAGCCGATCGCCCGCTACTTCGACCTGGTCCGCGAAATCGGCGTCGCCGTCACCCATTGCGTGCGCGCCTTCGGCTGAGGTGGAGGCGGGAAGGCCGGGGCTTCGCCCCAGACCCCACCAGCGAGCGCTGCTCCCCGGACCCTCCCTTGCCGGGTCCAGGGCGGAGCCCTGGCCTGCCTTCCCCCAATCTCACGGCCTCGGCAGCAGGCCGCGCAGGAGGTTGGTGGGGAGGGGGGTTTTGGGGAGGTCGGGTTGGTAGGCGATGTGGTCCCAGGGGCCGGTGACGTTGACCGGGATTTTCAGGGCGCCGGCGATTTGGGCGACGAGGCGGTAGTCGATGGTTCGGCCGGGCAGGTCGACGTGCCCGGCGCCGGTGAGGGGGAGAGGTCCGGATTTGAGTTGGAGGTCCTGGTTGTCGAGCACGCCGTTGGTGATGGTGAAGGTTCCGGTGAGGGTGCCGAAGGCGGTGCCGGAGCTGGCGGGGCTGGGGTTGCCGCCGGGGAGGGCTTTGCGGGCGATGCCCGCGAGGTCGATGCCTTTGATGCGGCCGTCGGTGAGGTTGATTGCGCCTGTGCCGGTGAGGGTGGCGATGAGGGCGCGCTGCGAGGCGCCGTGGCTGGTGATGGCGAAGTCGAGATGGCCGGTGCCGGCGAGGCGTTCGAAGCCGATGGCGGAGGTGAGGAGTGCGTCGATGTCGGTATCGGCGAGAGATAGCGTGAGGCCGAGTGTTGGGGGGGTGGCGCGTGAGTCCAGTGCGAGGGTGGCCTTGCCCTGGCCGCGGTAGAGGGTGATGTCGCGCAGGTCGGCGGCCAGCTTGCCGTCAAGCAGGCGGAGGGCGAGGCGCGGCCGGTCGATGCGGAGCTTGCGGTAGGTGATTTGCTCGGCCGCGAGGTCGAACTCGATATCGGCGATGGCGAGGGCGGCTAGGTCGATCGGTGCGTCGCTCCAGCCGGAGTCGGTTTGCGGCGGGGATGCGGCCGCGGCGGGTTTGGGGGCTTGGGCGGGCTTGTTTTCGGGCAGATAGGGGGTGAGATCGAGCGCCGCGACGGCGAGGGAGCCGGCGAGGTGGGGGCGGGGGCCGGCGGTGTTGACCTTGAGGTCCCCGGTGGCGCGGATGGCGTCGAAGCTGATGGTGGCTTCGGTGAAGCGGGTTTCGGGGCCATCGGCGATGATGCGGCCCTTGATGGCGAGCGCGGCGGGTTCGGTGCCCGGCAGAGCGAGGCTGCCGCCGGCCCAGTTGGCGAGGCGGCGGAGCGAGAGGCTGGTGATGTCGATGCTGCCCTCGGTGTGCCGGGGCGGCAGGCCCTGGAGGCGGCCATTGAAGGCGAAGCGGAGGGGGGCTGCCTCGATTCGCAGCGTGAGGGCACCCTCGCCGCCGGCAAGCAGAGCGCCGGGGGCTTCGGCCTCGATGGCGAGGCGGGTTTCCTCGCCGCGCCAGACGACGCTGCCGCTGGCGGTGAGTTTCTGGTCGAGCCCGGGCAGGGAAAAAGCGAGGTTGATGGACTCGACGCGCTGATCGGTGCCGGCGCGGCGATCGCGGAAGACGGCGCGGCCGCCCTCGATGCGGACGTCGGGCAGACTGATGGCGGCTGATCTGGTGCTGGCGGGGGGCTGGGCCGGACCCTTGGCGGCTTGAGGGGCGGGTTTGTCGAACACCCAGTTGCCCTTTCCGTCGGGGCCGGTTTCGAGAGCGATATCGGGTTCGGTGAGCAGCAGGCGGGCGACTTCGATGCGGCCGGAGAGGAGGGGCAGCAGGCGGAGTTCGACGTCGATGGATTTCACCTGGGCCATGGAGGGCGTTGTGGCCCAGGGGGCATTGGCGAAGGCGACCCCGGCGGCGTGGAAGCGGGCGGAGGGCAGGAGGCGGACGCTGACGTCGCCGCTGAGGGTGAGCTCACGGCCGGTGGCGTCCCGCACAGCGTCGATGATGCGGATGCGCATGGTGTCGGACGGGATCAGCATGGGCGCCAGCAGCACGGCCGTGGCGGCGAGGGCGAGGAGGCTGCCGAGCGCGATCACGGCTTTCTTCATGGGCTGTCTCCGGGGTGGGGCGTCAGGTAACGCCTGGCGGCATGCAGCGCCGCGCGGGCAATGCGGGCGTCGCCGGCGAGGCGGAGCAGGGCGGGGAGCTGGGCGGGGCGGCGCAGCAATGAGGCGAGCAGGGGGAGCAGGGTGATGCTGCCATCGCCGTGGAGCCCGGCGAGGGCGGCGTGGGGCAGGTCTCGCGTCGCGGGATCACAGACGATGCGCAGCACGGCGAAGGGCACGCCGCGACGGGCGGCAACTTCGGCGACCGCGGCGCTTTCGAGATCGACGGCGGCGGCGCCGGTGGACGCGAAGAGGTTGGCCTTGTCCCGCGCGGTGATGACGGCGGATTCCGACGTCACGAGCAGAGGCGCGGTGATGCCGCCGAGGCGGTGTGTCAGGGCAAGGTCGGCCTGGTAAATGCGGCCGGCACGCAGCACGGCGGCGGGGACAACGCGGGCACCGGGCGGGAGCGCGGGGTCAAGCCCGCCGGCGAGGCCGACGCTAAGCAGGGAGGGGGCGCCGGCGTTGACGAGGCGTTCGGCCGCTGCCGTTGCGCCAGCCGGCATACCGCCGCCGATGAGGATCGCATATCCGAGGCCGTTGAGCAGGCGAGCCTCGGCTTGCATCCCGACGACGATGCCGGGGAGGGCGGGGTGCGGGGTGGGCTTGCTGGCAGGATACATGCCAACAGGATATAGGGGCATGTCGGTTGTAGCACGGGGCAAAACGCGCAAACGGCTTGCGTTCGCCGTTGCGGACGCAAGCCGTTGGTGATTGCGCGCCAGGTGAGTGCGCGACGGGGCGCGGCCACCTGGGCCGCGCGCCCGGTCAGCCGGCGGCGCGGCGGCCGGCGGGGGCTTCGCTTTTTTTCGCGGCGCCGGCGGCTTCGCTCATGATGCCGCGGAGGTCACGCAGGAAGGCGGTGCCCTTCAGGGTGCGCTGGACGAGCACCGAGCGGCGATCGGCCGGATCGACCTTGCGGCGCGCGAGGTCGAGCTCGCCGAGGCGGTCAAGGGCGCGGGTGATGGCGGGCTTGGAGACGTTGAGGTCTGCCGCGAGGCCGCGCACGGTGTGAGCGCCGTCCTTGAGATAGCAGGTCAGGAACACGCCGAGTTGGCGGGCCGACAGATCGGGGCCGTCACGGCGAACGAGGGCGACGATGGTCTCCCGGAGGATGCCGACCAGCTGGTCCGCGGTGGGGTTGGCT
>CAIYPH010000409.1 GCA_903928045.1 uncultured Rhodospirillales bacterium | reverse complement strand
ATGACCCCAAGAGCGCTTGATTTTGAGCCACGTGGCCCGGAGCAGCAGGAAGGGAAGGAAAGCGCTTCTTTTTTGGAAAAAAGAAGCAAAAAACTTTTATTCCAATGGCATGTACCGCTCCCACCATCCCGGGAGGTACGCCAACGGCAACGAAGTCAGGAAAAGTTTTTTTGGTTCTTTTTGTTCACAAAAAGAACACGCTTCCTCACCCCCGACTCCGCGCCGCAAGGCCGCCCCGCATGAGCACCTCGACCCTCTGCGAATGCGGCAGCGGCCTGCGCGCCGTGCGCTGCTGCGCGCTCGACCCGGCGACGGTGCCGCCGGCCGATTCGACGCGCCATCTGGTGCCGCTGGTGGAGCGCGCCATCCAGGCCCATCGCGCCGGTGACATCGCCACCGCGGAGAGCCTGTGCCTCGATGTGCTGCAACTCGCGCCCGATCGGCCGGGCGCGCTCACCGTGCTGTACGAAATCCGCAAATCCGCCGGCAATCACCGCGCCGCCGAGGCGCTGATCCGCCGCATCGTGCAATTCGACCCCAATAATTTCTGGGCCACCAATGAGCTGACCCTGGCGCTGCTCAACAAGGGCGACCTGGCCGAAGGCGAAATCCACGCCCGCAACGCCGTGCGCATCGCCCCCGAAAACCCGCAGTCGCACAACCTGATGGGCATGATCATGACCGAGGCGCAGCGCCCCGCTGTCGCCGAATACCACTATCGCCGCGTGCTCGAACTGGCGGGTAACCGAGACCCGATCCTGCTCGCCAACCTCGCCTGGTGCCTGAAGAACCAGGGCCGCATGGAGGAAAGCCGCGCGCTCTACGAGGAGAGCGTCGCCGCCGCGCCGGAAATCCGCCAGACGCTGCTGGGCTGGGCCCGCATGGAGGAGGCCGACCGCAAATTCGAGGCCGCGATGGACATCCTCGCGCGCCTGGAAAAAGTCACTCCTGACGATCCCAACATCGCCCTCACCCGCGCCATCGTGCTCGGCCGCATGCGCCGCTACGACGAGGCGATCGCGCTGCTCGACGGTCTCGCCGCCCGCGTCGAGGGAGGCCGGCTCGGGCCCAACGAGATGCTGGAAAAGGGCCGCCTGCTCGACCAGATGGGCCGCCACGACGAGGCCTTCGCCGCTTTCCTCGAAGGCAAGGCGCTCGCCCGCGAGCTGAGCGGCAACGCCTATCTCGACGAGCAGGCCAATCAGATGGTCGCCCGCCTGCGCGGCTTCTTCACCGCCGAGCGCCTGCGCATCCTGCCCCGCGCCACCACCCGGCGGGACGTGCCACAACCGGTGTTCATCCTCGGCTTCCCGCGCTCCGGCACCACGCTGGTGGAGCAGACGCTGACCGCCCACCCAAGCGTTGCCGCCGGCGATGAACTGCCGCTGATCCACGACATCACCGGCATCATGCCGCGCATGCTGGCGAGCCCCATGGCCTACCCCGAGGCGCTGGCCGAGCTATGGATGGGCGATCGGCGCGAAGGACTCGACGATCTGCGCGACTACTACCTCCAGAAAGTCCGCCAGATGGGCGTGCTGCGCGAGGGGGCGGATTTCTTCACCGACAAAATGCCCCTCAACGAGACCCATCTCGGCCTCACCGCCATGCTGTTCCCCGAGGCGCCGCTGATCCACGTGATCCGCCACCCCCTCGACATCATGGTCTCCGCCATCTCCAACCACTTCACTCACGGGCTCTATTGCGCCACCGCGCTGGAGACCGCGGCGAGCCACTACGTGCGGGTGATGGACCTGGTGCAGCACTACCGCAGCCAGATGGCGCTGCGCTATCTGCCGCTGCGCTACGAGGACATGGTGGCGGACCAGGAGGGCAGCGTGCGCGCCATGCTCGATTTCGTCGGCCTCGAATTCGACCCGCGCTGCCTCAGCTTCCACGAAAACACCCGCTACGCCCGCACCGCCAGCTACGCCCAGGTGACGGAGCGGCTCTATGACCGCTCGAAATTCCGCTACCGCCACTACCTCCGCCACCTCGAACCGGTGATCCCGATCCTGCGGCCGATCATCGAGCGGCTCGGCTACGACGTGGACGACATATGATGGAGGCGGCCGCGCCGGGTACCACCCCGGCGGCGATCCAGGTGCCGATCCCGCTCGGCGAGGTCTTCGCCATCGCCAACGAGTTCGAACGCGCCGGGCGGCTGGAAGAGGCGGAGCGGCTCACCCGCCACGCCATGGCGGCCGCTCCAGAGCACCCCGACGTGCAGCACCTCGCCGGCATCCTCGCCTTCCGCCGCAAGCAAACTGGCGAGGCGCTGGCGCTGATGCAACGCGCCCTGGCGCTCGCCCCCGACACCCCCCTCTATCTGCGCAATATCTGCGAGCTCTACCGCACGCTCGGCCGGCTCGATGACGCCCTGGCCGCCGGCCGGCGGGCGGCGGAGCTGTCCCCGCAAGACCCGATGGCGCTGCACAACCTCGCCATCATCCACTACGAGCGCCTCGAGGTCGACGCGGCGCTCGACTGTGCCAACCGCGCCCTCGTGCTCGACCCCACCCTGCCCGGCGCCCATTTCGAACGCGCCGAGACCCTGCTGCTGAAAGGCGACCTGGCCGAAGGTTGGGAAGAATATGAGTGGCGCTACCGCATCGCCGGCGCGCCCCAACTCATGCCCCCCACCGACAAACCGCAATGGGACGGCGCCGCCCTGCCACAGGACACGCTGCTACTGATCGCCGACCAGGGCTTCGGCGACGTCATCCAGTTCGCCCGCTACATCCCCTGGGTGCGGGAACGCGCGCCCAACATCGTCATCGCCGGCAGCGTCGAGGTCGCCCCACTCCTGCGCCAGATCGCCCCCGATGCCCTGATTTTCCAGAGCTGGGCGGACTGCCCGCCCTACGCCGCCTTCTGCCCGCTCTCCGGCCTGCCGCGCCTGCACGGCACCCGGGTGGAAACCATCCCCGCCCCGGTGCCCTATCTCCACGCCGACCCCGCACGCGTCGCCCACTGGCGCACACGCCTGGACCAGCTCGCCCCCGCCGGCTACCGGCGCATCGCCGTCGTCTGGGCCGGCCGCCCCACCCACAACAACGACCGCAACCGCTCGGCCAAACTCGCCGATTTCCTGCCGCTGGCGGCACTGCCCAGCACCGCCCTGGTCTCCCTCCAGAAAGGCGACGCCGCCGCCCAGGCCGGCACCTTCTTCGGCCGCGCCCCCCTCCTCAACCTCGGTGCGGAAATCACCGATTTCGCCGACACCATGGCGATCCTCGACTGCGTCGACCTGCTGGTGAGCGTCGATACGTCAGTCGTCCACCTCGCCGGCGCCATGGGCCGCCCCGCCTGGGTCCTGCTGCCCCGCGCGCCCGACTGGCGCTGGTTGATGGAGCGCGGCGACACGCCGTGGTACCCAAGCCTGCGCCTGTTCCGCCAGGACACGAGCCGCCGCTTCCGCCCGCTGATCGAGCAGGCGGCGGCGCGGATAAGGGAAGGAAGCGCTTCTTTTTGAAAAAAGAAGCAAAAACTTTCTATCCATTTGGTTCACTGCTGGCCGGGCACACTCCACAGCCAACGGATAAAAGTTTTTTGGTTCTTTTTTTCAAAAAAGAACCCCTTCCTTCCTTTGCCCGGCCGCGCTGCGTGCCTAAACTGCGGCCTGAAGGGGACAACAGTTGAAATTCTCGCTCCGCACCTTGTTCACCCAAGGCCTCACCGGCCACGCCGGCTGGGGCCCGCAATGGCGCTCGCCCGAGCCCAAGCCATCCTATGACGTCATCATCATCGGCGCCGGCGGCCATGGCCTGGCCACCGCCTACTACCTCGCCGCCGAACACGGCGTGCACAATGTGGCGGTGCTGGAGAAGGGCTGGCTCGGCGGCGGCAACACCGGGCGCAACACCACCATCATCCGCTCCAACTACCTGTGGGACGAATCGGCCGCGATCTACGAGCACGCCGTCAAGCTGTGGGAAGGCCTGTCCCAGGAGCTCAACTACAACGTCATGTATTCCCCGCGCGGCGTGATGATGCTGGCGCATGGCGTCCACGACGAGCAGGTCTTCAAGCGCCACGTCCACGCCAACCGCCTCAACGGCATCGACAATGAGTGGCTCACCCCCGAGCAGGCCAAGGAGGTCTGCCCCCCGCTCAACATCTCCCGCAACGTCCGCTACCCCATCACCGGCGCCGCCCTGCAACGCCGCGGCGGCACCGCCCGGCATGACGCGGTGGCCTGGGGCTATGCCCGCGGCGCCTCGGCCCGCGGCGTCGACATCATCCAGAACTGCGAAGTCACCGCCATCACCCGGGACGCCACCGGCGCCGTCTCCGGCGTCGAAACCACGCGCGGCCGCATCGGCGCCAAACGCATCGGCGTCGTCGCCGCCGGCCACACCTCGGTGCTGATGGGCATGGCCGGCGTGCGCATGCCGCTCGAAAGCTACCCCCTGCAGGCCCTCGTCAGCGAGCCCGTCAAGCCCGTCTTCCCCTGCGTGGTGATGTCCAACACCATCCACGCCTACATCTCCCAGTCCGACAAGGGCGAGCTGGTGATCGGCGCCGGCACCGACGCCTACACCTCCTACAGCCAGGCCGGCGGGCTCCACATCGCCTCCCATACGCTCGACGCCATCTGCGAGATGTTCCCGATGTTCCGCCGCATGCGCATGCTCCGCAACTGGGGCGGCATCGTCGACGTCACGCCCGACCGCTCGCCCATCATCGGCAAAACCCCTGTCCCCGGCCTGTTCGTCAATTGCGGCTGGGGCACCGGCGGCTTCAAGGCCACCCCCGGCTCCGGCCACGTCTTCGCCGCCACCATCGCGCAAGGCGAACCGCACCCCATCGCCGCCCCCTTCAGCCTCGAACGCTTCACCACCGGCCGCCTCATCGACGAAGCGGCCGCCGCCGCCGTCGCTCATTAGGGGGCCCACTGATGCTCATCATCCCCTGCCCCCATTGCTGCCCCCGCCCGGAAAACGAATTCCGCTATTCCGGCGAGGCCCACATCGCCCGCCCCGCCGACCCCGATGCGATGACCGACGCCGAATGGGCCGATTTCCTCTACATGCGCTCCAACCCCAAAGGCCGCCATGCCGAACGCTGGCGCCACCTCCACGGCTGCGGCCGCTTCTTCAACTGCATCCGCGACACCGTGACCGACCGCATCGAACGCACCTATCCCGCGGGTACCAGCCCATGAGCTTCCGCGCCAAAACCGGCGGCCGCATCGACCGCGCCCGCGTGCTGAACTTCACCTTCGACGGCCGCCCCTACACCGGCCACCCCGGCGACACGCTCGCCTCCGCCCTGCTCGCCAACGGCGTCCACCTCATGGGCCGCTCCTTCAAATACCACCGTCCCCGCGGCGTCCTCGCCGCCGGCATCGAGGAGCCCAACGCCCTCGTCCACGTCGATCGTGGCGGCGGCCGCGACGCGCCCAACCTGCGCGCCACCCAGATCGAACTCTACGAAGGCCTCACCGCCCGCAGCCAGAACCGCGCCCCCTCGCTGGCCTTCGATCTCGGCGCCGCCGCCGGCCTGCTCTCCCGCTTCCTCCCCGCCGGCTTCTACTACAAGACCTTCATGTGGCCGGCGTCCCTCTGGAAACGCCTCTACGAACCCGCCATCCGCGCCGCCGCCGGCCTCGGCCGCGCGCCCACCGCGCCGGACCCCGACCGCTACCTCCACCGCTACGCCCATTGTGACGTGCTGATCATCGGCGCCGGCCCCGCCGGCCTCGCCGCCGCCAGCGCCGCCGCCGCCACCGGCCAGCGCGTCATCATCTGCGACGAACAGCCCGAACTCGGCGGCAGCCTGCGCGACGAACCCGCCGCCACCATCGCCGGCCAATCCGCCCCCGCCTGGCTCGCCGCCACCATCACCGGCCTCGCCAGCCGCGGCAACGTCACCATCCTCACCCGCGCCACCGCCTTCGGCTGGTATCCCGACAATCTCATCGGCATCGCCGAGCGCGTCACCGACCACCTCGCCACCCCCGACCCCGCCCTGCCGCGCGAGCGCCTCTGGCAGGTCCGCGCGGCGGAAGTCGTCATCGCCACCGGCGCCCATGAGCGCCCCCTGGTCTTCCCCGACAATGACCGCCCGGGCATCCTGCTCGCCGGCGCCGCCCGCGCCTTCCTCCACCGCCACGGCGTGCTCCCCGGCCACCGCGCCGTCATCGCCACCGCCTGCGACAGCGCCTACGCCGCCGCGCTCGATCTCCACGCGGCCGGCGTCACCATCGCCGCCATCGCCGATCTCCGCCCCAACCCCGCCGGCCCCGCCAACGCCGCCGCCCGCGCCGCCGGCATCTCCGTCCGCACTGCCTGCGCCATCACCGGCAGCACCGGCCGCCTGCGCGTCACCGGCGCCCTGCTCGGCACCGACTGGGTCGCCTGCGACACCATCCTGATGTCCGCGGGCTGGACGCCGATCCTGCATCTCCACTCGCAATCCCGCGGCAAACTGCGCTTCGACGCCGCCACCGCCAGCTTCCTGCCCACCCCCCATCCCGGCCAACGCTCCGTCGGCGCCTGCGCCGGCGCGTTCGACCTCGCCTCCATTCTCGGCGCCCCCGTCTCCGGCGCCATCACCCCCAACGGCACCCATACCGGCCTCGTCCCCGGCGCCCGCGCGACAGGCGCCTTCGTCGATTTCCAGAACGACGTCACCGCCAAAGACCTCGGCCTCGCCACCCAGGAAGGCTTCCGCTCCATCGAGCACGTCAAGCGCTACACCACGACGGGCATGGCGACCGACCAGGGCAAGACCTCCAACCTCAACGCGCTGTCCATCGTCGCCGGCCATCTCGGCACCACCATCCCCGACGTCGGCCTCACCACCTTCCGCCCGCCCTACTCCCCCGTCACCTTCGGCACCATCGCCGGCACCTCCCGCGGCGACCTGTTCGACCCCGAGCGCCGCGCCCCCATGCATGACCAGGCCGCCGCCCTCGGCGCCGTCTTCGAGGACGTCGGCCAATGGAAGCGCGCCTGGTATTTCCCCCGCCCCGGCGAACCCATGCACGACGCCGTCGCCCGCGAATGCCAGGCCGTCCGCACCGCCGTCGGCCTGTTCGACGCCTCCACCCTCGGCAAGATCGAAGTCGTCGGCCCCGATGCCGCCGAATTCCTCAACCGCCTCTACACCAACGCCTGGTCCAAGCTCGGCGTCGGCCGCTGCCGCTACGGGCTGATGCTGAGCGAGGCCGGCTTCGTGATGGATGATGGCGTGGTCGGCCGCCTCGCCGCAGACCGCTTCCATGTCACCACCACCACCGGCGGCGCCGCCCGCGTGCTCAACCACATGGAAGACTACCTCCAGACCGAATTCCCCGACCTCCGGGTCTGGCTCACCTCCACCACCGAACAATGGGCCGTCATCGCCGTGCAAGGGCCGAACGCCCGCCAGCTCATCGCCCCCCTCGTCGAAGGTATCGACCTCTCACCCCAAGCCTTCCCCCATATGAGCATCCGCGAAGGCACCATCTGCGGCGTCCCCACCCGCCTCTTCCGCGTCTCCTTCACCGGCGAGCTCGGCTTCGAAATCAACGTCCCCGCCGATTACGGCCCCGCCATCTGGGACGCCCTGATGGCGCAAGGCGCCCCCACGCCCTACGGCACCGAGGCCATGCACGTGCTGCGCGCCGAAAAAGGCTTCGTCATCGTCGGCCAGGAAACCGACGGCACCGTCACCCCCGACGATCTCGGCCTGTCCGGCATGATCGCCAAATCCAAGCCGGATTTCGTCGGCAAGCGCTCGCTGCGCCGCCCCGACATGCTCGTCCCCAACCGCAAGCAGCTCGTCGGCCTGTTCACCGAGAACCCGGCCGACCTGCTCGAGGAAGGCGCCCAGATCGTCGAAGACCCCGCCCAACCCATCCCCATGCGGATGATCGGCCACGTCACCTCCTCCTACGCCAGCGCGACGCTCGGCCGCTCCATCGCGCTCGCCCTGGTCGAAGCCGGCCGCGCCCGCCTCGGCACCACGCTCCACGTCCCCATGCCCGGCCGCACCATCGCCGTCCGCCTGGTCGAACCCATCTTCTACGACAAGCCGGGAGCCCGCCTCGATGGTTGACCGCATTTCCCCCCTGGCCGCTCTCGCCGCCGCCGCGCCCAACATCGCCGCCGCCCGCCTCGCCGCCCCGCCCCCCCTCGCCCGCGTCACCCTGCGCACCGCCGCCCCCCTCGCCCACCCGATCGGCCAGCCCCTTAACCGCGCCCTCATCGCCGGCGACATCGCCTCCCTCCGCCTCGGCCCCGACGAATACCTCCTCCTCGCCCCCGACCTTGCCCCGATCCTCGCCGCCACCACCGGCCAACCCGCCGCCGCGGTCGACATCTCCCACCGCCAAACCGCCATCACCCTCACCGGCCCCCACGCCGCCGACGTGCTGAACGCCTTCTGCGCCCTTGACCTCGCCCTATCCGCCTTCCCCCCCGGCATGTGCACCCGCACCCTCCTCGCCAAGGCCGAAATCATCCTGTGGCGCACCGCTAGCGACGCCTTTCACATCGAGGTTGCGCGCTCTTTCGCGCCTTACGTGTGGCAGTGCCTTGAAGAAGGGCGTTTGGAGTTTGCATAGATAGGAAGGGAAGGCGTTCTTTTTGTGAACAAAAAGAACCAAAAGTACTTTTTGATCCGTTGGGCTGCGGCGCCTCCCCCCCCTCCGTAATTGCGAACGAAGTGAAGCAATCCAGGGGGTACCGCTCGACATTTGCCCCCCCTTCAAACGGAT
>CAIYPH010000408.1 GCA_903928045.1 uncultured Rhodospirillales bacterium | reverse complement strand
CCCGCCACCCCGAGCGCGGGCCGGACGTCGCCGCCGCCATGGCCGGCCTCCCCGTCACCCGCCGCGCCCTCGGCGAGGACCCGCCCCCCACCGCCGGCATCTACATCGCCGACACGCTGGGCGAACTCGGCCTGTTCTACCGCCTCGCCCCCATCGCCTTCGTCGGCCGCAGCCTCGGTGCCGCCGGCGGCCAGAACCCGCTGGAGCCCGCCCGCCTCGGCGCCGCCGTCGCGGTCGGCCCCGCCGTGCACAACTTCGCCGACATCGTGCCCGCCCTCGCCGCCGCCGGCGCGCTCACCCAGGTCCCCGATGCCGACGCCCTCGCGGCCTTCGTCACCCGCATGCTCGATGACCCCGCCGCCCGCGCCGCCATGGGCGAAGCCGGCCGCGCCGCCTCCGCCCCCCTCACCGACCTGCCCGAGCGCATCGCCGCCGCCCGGGTCGGCATGATCGGCGGCAGCTGACATGCGCGCCCCCGCCTGGTGGAGCCACGACGGCCTCCTCCCCCACCTCCTCGCCCCCATCGGCCGGCTCTACGCCCTCGCCACCGCGCGCCGGCTGAAGCGCCCCGGCTGGCGCGCCCCCATCCCGGTCATCTGCGTCGGCAACGCCTCCGCCGGCGGCACCGGCAAAACCACCGTCGCGCTCGACATCGCCGCCCGCCTCGCCGCCCGCGGCGCCACCCCCGCCTTCCTCACCCGCGGCTATGGCGGCGCGGGCGACCTCCGCCGCGTCGACCCCAAGCGCGACACCGCCGCCAGCACCGGCGACGAGCCCCTCCTCCTCGCCTCCGTCGCCCCCACCTATATCGGCGCCAACCGCGTCGCCTCCGCCCAGCTCGCCGTCGACTGGGGCGCCCGCTCGCTGGTGATGGATGACGGCCTGCAAAACCCCGGCCTTATCAAGGACCTCTCCTTCCTGGTGATCGACGGCGCGGCCGGCTTCGGCAATGGCCGCGTCATCCCCGCCGGCCCCCTGCGCGAACCCGCTTTCGCCGCCGCCGCCCGCTGCCAGGCCGCCATCATCATCGGGCCCGACGCCCACAACGTCGCCGCCACCCTCCCCATCCCCGTGCTCCACGCCCGCCTGCGCACCCCCGACGAGGTCGCCGGCCTGCGCCTCTACGCCTTCGCCGGCATCGGCCGCCCCGCCAAATTCTTCGCCGGCCTCGCCGAAGCCGGCGCCGAACTCGCCGGCACCCGCGCCTTCCCCGACCACCACCGCTTCTCCACCCGCGACATCGAATCCGTCCTCGCCGAAGCCAGAAGTCGCGGCGCCGAAGCCGCCACCACCCCGAAAGACGCCGCCCGCCTCACGCCGGCCCAGCGCGCCCGCCTCCGCGTCGTCGGCGTCACCCTCGAATGGGCCGACCCCGCCGCCCTCGAAGCCCTCCTCGCCACCGTGCTACGACAGCCCAAATGATGCGCACCCTCCGTTTCCGCCTCGAAGCCTGGCTGATCACCGCCCTCCTCTGGCTGCTCGGCCGCCTCCGCCCGGAGACCGCCTCCAACCTCGGCGGCGCCATCGCCCGCGCCATCGGCCCGCTCCTCCCCGTAAGCCGCGTCGCCGACGCCAATCTCCGCCTCGCGCTCCCCGAACTCGACGCCCCCGCCCGCGCCCGCCTCATACGCGGCGTGTGGGACAATCTCGGCCGCACCGCCTGCGAATTCCCCCACGTTCACGCCCTGCGCGAAACCGCCTCCGGCCCCGGCTACGAAATCGCCGGCGCCGAGCACTTCGCCGCCGCCCGCGCCGCCGCCGGCCCCGTCATCTGCGTCTCCGCCCACATGGCCAACTGGGAAGTCCTGCCCGTCGCCACCGCCGCACGCGGCCTCCCCCTCGCCAGCTACTACCGCGCCGCCACCAACCCCCGCGCCGACGCCATCATCCTCGCCCGCCGCGCCCAGGTCGGCGCGCCCCTCTTCCCCAAAGGCGCCGCCGGAGCCCGCGCCGGCCTCGCCCACCTCCGCGCCGGCGGCACCCTCGGCTTCCTCATCGACCAGAAAATGAACGACGGCATCGAGGCCCGCCTCTTCAGCCATCCCGCCATGACCGCCCCCGCCGCCGCCGCCCTCGCGCTGCGCTTCTCCGCCCCCGTCCTCCCCATCGCCGTCCTCCGCCTCGGACCCGCCCGCTTCCGCGTCACCGCCGAGCCCCCGCTGCCCATGCCCGCCACCGGCGACCGCCACGCCGACATCGCCGCCCTCACCCAGGCGATGAACGACTGCCTCGAACGCTGGGTCCGCGAAGCCCCGGCCCAATGGCTCTGGCTCCACCGCCGCTGGCCCAAGGACCTCACATCATGACAACGTCCGTGTTGCTCGATCTCGACGGCACACTCTCCGACTCCCGCCCCGGCATCGAATCCTGCATGCGCCTCGCCATGGCCGAACTCGGCCGCCCGCTCGATCCCGCCGAAAACCTCGACTGGGCGATCGGCCCTCCCACCGAGGACATCTTCGCCCGCTTCCTCGCCACCACCGACGCCGCCGAAATCGCCGCCGCCGTCGCCACCTACCGCCGCCACTACGCCGCCGGCGGCTGGAGCAACAACACCCCCTATCCCGGCATCGCCGAAGCCCTCGCCACCCTCGCCAGCACCCACCGCCTCTTCCTCGCCACCTCCAAACGCATCGATTTCGCCCGCCGGATCCTCGAACACTTCAACTTCGCCCGCCACTTCACCGCCATCCAAGGCGCCGAAATGGACGGCACACTCTCCCACAAACCCGAAATGATCGCCCATATCGTGAAAACCCACGGGCTCGATCCGAAACGCGCCGTCATGATCGGCGACCGCGCCTTCGACATCACCGGCGCCCACGCCAACGCCATGCCCGCCCTCGGCGTGATATGGGGCTACGGCTCAGCCGCCGAGTTCATCCAGGCCGGCGCCGATGGGCTGGTCGCGCATCCCGCCGATCTGCCCGCGGCCGTGCGGCTTGTACTGGGAAAGTAGGCAAGCGCTTCTTTTTTGAAAAAAAGAAGCAATACTCCGTTCACTTGAGAACCCGAATTTTCGGGTCGCGTTGATGCCATGCAACGTGGAATCGAAAACGAAAATGTGCAGCAGCAAGAATGTTCTTTTTGTGAACAAAAAGAACCAAAAAAACTTTTCACTCCACCGTTGCCGTTGGCGTGCCTCCCGGGATGGTGGGAGCGGTAGATGCCATTGGAATAAAAGTTTTTTGCTCCTTTTTTCCAAAAAAGGAGTGCTTCCTTCCACTTGCCTTACCTTGTCTTCGTTTTTCGGGTTCTCAAGTGGACTGGGTAAAAAAACTTTTGTACGCTTTCTTTTCCCGCTCACCTTGGGAGAGGGCCGGGTGTGGGTGTCGATGCCTACCGCGCCGACCTCACCCCAGGTCGACCGGGCCAGAACGCAGAACAACCTCGACCGCGCCTGCCGGGCCGCCCCCCGATCAGCTGCCCGAACCTCTCACCCCAAAGAAAAAATATCGCCAACTACCATATTTTCCCCTTGACCGCGACTGACGGTGTGTTTATACATAAAAACATGTTCGCCGCCGCTCACCTCCCCCAACTGCCCGAGGGCACCCCGGACGTACTGCGCCGACTCGCCTGGGCCTTCGCCGGACTCTTCGAATCCATCGGCCGCGCCTTCAACCCCCAGCCCAACCCCATCGTCCCCGGCCTCGTCATCTACCACTACATGCAGCGCACCAGGCTCCGCCTCTTGCGCCTCATCACCCTCCTCCTCGCCGGCCACACCCCCCGCCGCCGCGCCCCCGCCAGGCCGCGCGCGAAAACCGAGCGCAAAACACCCCGTCTCCGCCTGCCCTCCCGCAAAGCCTGGCTCGCCAACGAAATCGTGTGCACGGCGGTGACAAACCCAGCCAGTGGAGCGCCGGCGTTGTGCTGAGCGCGGCGGGG
>CAIYPH010000407.1 GCA_903928045.1 uncultured Rhodospirillales bacterium | reverse complement strand
TTCAGTTGTGGTGACCAAACCTTACCGAAGATCCGCGATGACCGCCGCTGTGGATAAGTGACCCGCCTCCGCCAGACTCGTGGCGGTCGCTACGGCGGGTCACTTACCCACAGCTCTTACACCACTACATGGGACACGACCAAGCCGAACTCGGTTGCGGGCGAGTTTAATGGATTTGAGGCGGTATTCAGCCTTCACGCGGGTTTACGGTTTGCACGCTGCCACTGAACACATCGCGGAAATTGATGGGCCTTACGACGTGGAGCGGCATAAATCCGATATGCGAAGAATTCGTCAGGAAATCCACGGAGTGTTCAAGTGGATAGATCGCCGGATTGAATTTGAGCTCAATTCAATTCAGGCTGGTCCCGGCGCTGGCAAGGTTCGAAGTGAGAATGTTCACGGCCACGACAATGCAAGAGATGCAGCCGGATACCTCATCGTTGGGCTGTGGTATGCAGCCAACAAGAGCCATATCGCGGTAACCAACTCATCGGCCATGGAGTCATGGCGCGCACTGCTTCGGCTGTCTGGCGTCAGGGGAGGAAGTGATTCGACTGCAATTCGCAGTCTTAGGCGAGGGATTGAGATCGCCTCTGGGAATGGTAGCCGAATCAGCTTGTTCCGGGCGCTGGGTAAGGAAGGGCAGGACGCATTGGGAACCAATGGATGGCGGGCCATAAAGCGGAGGGGTGTCAAAAATACCCCCTAAAATTCGTTGATTATTGATAGTTTTATGCAACGATTTGTCGGCATATAGGGACTGCTCCTGCCACCGCTATCCGCAAGGAGCCACACGAACATGTCACCCTCCGAGTCCCTCCCCACCCGCCGGCCCGCCGAAACCCTCGCCCCGTTGGCCTACCGCGTCCCCGATGCCTGCACCGTGCTCGGCATTGGGCGCACGTCACTTTACGAACTGATGGCCGCCGGGAAACTCCGCGCCATCCGCGTTGCGGGCCGCACGTTGGTTGATGCCGAATCAGCCCGCGCGCTTATCGCCAGCGCACCCGCGAAATCCGCCTGAAACCAAACCGCCGGCCGAGCGATGACTCTGGACCGGCGGGAGGGGATATAGAAACCAAGCTGACAACTAGGTTTTACCCGTTCCGCTTCGCGTGTTCAAGTATCGCCGCCGGTATCCAAAGGATACCCGCAATGAACCGACACGACCGCCGCGCCGCCGAGGCGCAAAGCCGCAAACCGCTGAGCCGCGCCGACCTGATCAACCTTGCCTCCGGCTTTCTCGCCGCAAGCGGACACACCGCGACCGGCATGACCGTGATCCATCGCGACGGAACCGCGACCTACCTGAGCCGCGAGACCGCCGACACGATGGTGCGCACGACCGAGAGCAAGGGAGTCGCGCAATGAACGCTCCATTCTCGTCCGCGTTCCCCGCGACGCTCGAAAGCCTCGCACCGCGCCCGTTATGGGTGGCCTGGCAGGCCGAAGAACGCGAACCCGGCAAGCCCGCGACCAAGGTTCCCTACGCCCCGGGAGGTGGCAAAGCCCGCGCCGACGATCCCACCACCTGGGGCACCCGCGCCGCCGCAGAACTTCGCGCCCGCCTGCTGCCTCGCCCGTTCGGGGTGGGTGGCGTCGGGCTTGAACTGGCCGACCTGGGGAACGGTTACCGCCTGGGCGGTATCGACCTGGACACCTGCCGCGATGAGGCGGGCGCGCTGGCCCCATGGGCTGCTGAGGTGGTGGAGAGGTTCGCCGCCTATGCTGAGGTTTCGCCCTCCGGCTCCGGGGTGAAGGTGTTCTTCAGCTACATCGCCACCGATCTGCCCGAACTCCGCGCCGCCATGGGGACCGATTTCGGGAAATTGTGGAAGGGAGGCACCGGGCCGCACCCGCCGGCAATCGAGCTGCACCTAGGGAACCGCTATTTCGCGGTGACTGGCAAGCAATTGGCGGACACTCCGGCCGAGTTGGTGACGATCCCCGCCGCGACGATCCTATGGCTCATTCGTGAGGCCGGGCCGAACTTCGCCGCTACCGGCAAGGGAGGCTCCACGAAGCCCGCCACGGGCGCGGATGGGGCTGGCGATATCGCGGCACGCATCGAGGCCGCCGCCGCCCGGTGGCCTTCCCTGGCCCGCCGTTGGGCCGGTGATTGGGAGGGGTTACAGGATCAATCCCGCTCCGGCCGCGCCTTCGCTCTAGGCGCCGCGCTCAAGGCCGCCGGCTTCAATCGAGCCGATATCATTGAGGCCCTGAGTCTCCATCCCGACACCCGCGAATGGGCCAGCGAGGCGACGCCCCGCGATTTTGACCGCATCGCGGAGCGGGCCGGCGGGGGGACAAAGGAGGCCGAGGCACCCGACCCGGAGTTGCTGGCGAACCCCGATATGGGCGTGCTCCGGCTCCATCATCGCGCCCCGCCCGCGCTGCCGCTGGACGTGTTCGGGCCATGGAGGCCTTGGATTATCGCCGCTGCCGAGGCCGCCGCTGCGCCGGTTGATTACGTGGCCTTGCCGCTGATCGCCGCCGCGTCCGCCCTCATCGGGCACGCCCGATGGGCGCAGGGAACACCCGCATGGATAGAGCCGCCGCACATATGGGCGGGCACGGTTGGCGACTCCGGTTCATCCAAAAGCCCCGGTGCGGATTGCCTGTTGCGGGATGTGCTGCCGACGCTCGAAAGCCGGATGCTGGGAGACTTCCCCGACCGGCTCCGCGATTGGCAGGCAGTTGCCGAGGCACACAAGGCCGGGCGGGAGATATGGGCCGCCGATGTGCTCAAGGCGAAAAAGTCCGGCGCCTCGCCGCCCCTCCCGCCGAGCGATGCCCTTCCGCCGGAACCCCAAGCACCACGGCTCCGGCAAAACGACGTGACGGTTGAGAAGGTGGCGACAATCCTAGCGGGCGCCGCACCCAAGGGGCTGCTAATCACGCGCGATGAACTTGCCGGATGGCTGTTGGGCTTGAACGCCTATAACGATGCCGGCCGGGCCTTCTGGATTGAAGCCTACGGGGGCCGCCCCTACCGGGTGGAACGGCAGAAGCATCCCGAGCCAATCGTGATCCCGCGTCTTGCGGTGGCCGTGACGGGGAGCACTCAGCCGGAGAAGCTGGGCCAGATGTTCCGTGATGCCGATGACGGGTTGCTCGCCCGGTTCGTTTGGGGGTGGCCCGAGCCCCTGCAATTTCGTCTAGGCCGGGAGGCACCCGATGCGCCATGGGCAATCGAGGCCCTCGACCGGCTCCGGCTGCTCGACCTTGGGCCGGGCGACGCTGAGAGCGATGCGCCGCGCCCTATCCTGGTGCCTCTCTCTCGCGACGCGATGACGATGATGGAAGCCTTCGGGCGCGAGATGCAGCAACGTCAGGAAGGCGCGGGCGGGCTTATGCGCTCGGCATACGGCAAGGCCCGGGGGCTCGCCCTGCGCCTCTCGCTGGTGCTGACGATGCTGCGCTGGTGTGCGGAGGATGGATGGGCTCCGCCGCCGACCGAGATAACGGCCGATGCGCTGGCCGCTGCCTGCGACCTGGTGGCCGACTACTTCATGCCCATGGCCGAACGGGTGTATGGCGATGCCGCCGCCCGGCCGGTGCAGCGCAACACCGCCACGCTAGCGCGCTGGATAAGGCGCACCAAGGCAACCGAGGTGCATGTGCGCAAACTTCTCCGGCAAGTGCGGCTGCCGGGACTTGGGACGGCAAAAGACATTCACGACGCCGCCGCCGAATTGATGGAGGCCGGATGGTTGCTCCCGCCGCGCTCTGGCGATGGGTTCCAAGCTCGGGGCCGTGCCGCCTATCCCGTCAACCCGCGCGTGCATGAGGTGGCAAAATGAGCCGGTGGAGTGATGCCTACCGCGCGCGACTGCGCAGCCCCGGTGACACATTGGACACTCAAGACACTTTGCCGCCCGTTGATGTGTCCAAAGTGTCAACACTGTCCATTGTGTCAGGCCCCAAGACGCAAGGGGGAGAGGATGGAGCCACTAGCCCCGGCAAGAGTGTCAACAATGTCCAATGTGTCACTGGGGCGGAAAATGGGAACGGTGTTGGCGCCGCCCGTATCGCCCCACCATCCGACCGGGCGGAGCACGATATCGACGTGCTGGCCCGGACTATTCGGGTTCGGGTGTTGAATGCGGCGGGAGTGGTCATGCGCGTCGCCATGGTCACACGGGACGATGCCCGCCGCCCGCTTGTCGATGCCGTAGACGCCCGTCTGCGCGCCGGGATGGGGCTTGCTGACCAAGCGGTGGAGCAACTCGCCCTGGCCGATTTGCTGCGCGAATTGCGGCTGCTGGAACTCGCCGCACCGGCTGATGTGGTGACGTGACCGGCGCAACGTGTCGCCTCATTCAACAGGGGAAAAACAAATGAAAACCGCCACGCCATGACAAACCAAACCCTCGCCAAACGTTCGAAGGCCTACCGCGCCCGCCGTCGCGCTGGCCTGGTGGTGCTGGTAGTTGAAGCCGATCAACGCACCGTGGCCGCCCTGCGCCGCCTTGGGTTGGTGGCCGGTGACGGGAGTGACCGCGCCGCGCTCGCCGCCGCCGCCGCCCGCTTTCTCTGCACCGCGCCCGCCGTGGCCGCGATGGGCGAGGCGCTGTTTCCGAAGTGACCGGAACCCGCCGCCCCCTTGGCTCGCCCTGCCGCCCCGAGGGAGACAACGCGCCGCCCGGATGGCTGGGGTATGTCGCCCGCCGCGATCCGACCGCCCGCCCGCCTCGCCCTCGATATCGCGCCTGGGGGACCGGCAAAACGACCGCCGAGGCCCGCGCCGCCCTCGCTATGATCCGCGATTGTGCGCGCGTTCTGCGAGGGTTGCCGGGGGTGAAGTGGAAGCGGGGTCGGTGGCCGGTGGATGTGGCCGGCGCCGAGCCGGAGCGGGTTGCGGGCTGGCGCTTTTTCGGTGGGTTGCCGGTGGCGGTGGTGGCGGGTTCAACTCGGCCGCTGGCGGTGCTGCAAAGGATCATGGAGGGGGAGTTTGACAGCCGCCCAATCAAGGCGGAATGATCGTGCCGTGCACATTCTGGCCATCATCGTTGTGCTAGTGCTGCTTTACCTTTGGCTCGCAGGCCATTGGTTCGGGCGCGTGATAGCGTTTCTGTCCTGGGGCGCGGCTTTAACGCTCATCGCCGCCTTGTTCGCGGACGGCCACATAGAACGGGGATTGCCCCTGGTAATCGGGGCATGGTTTGGCGCTTGGTTCATCGCCAAGGCGCCGCAAGCCTACTGGACGCGCCGGCATGTGAAATATCAGCAAACTCTTGAAGCACAGCAGCAGCAAATTCAGGATTACTACTACAACACCCCGCCGCTCATTCCGCGCG
>CAIYPH010000406.1 GCA_903928045.1 uncultured Rhodospirillales bacterium | reverse complement strand
TCATCCAGGCGGCCTTCGATGTAGAGATAGCCGTGCTCGTCGAGGCTGCCGGCGTCCTTGGTGGGGAACCAGCCATCGTCGCGGACGGCGCGGTGGGAGAGGTATTCGCCGCTGACCTGCTCGCCACGGACCCAGATCTCGCCGGGCTGGCCTACGGGAACCGGATTACCCTCGGTGTCGCGGATGTCGAGGTCGAGCCCGGGGAGTGGCTGGCCGACCGAGCCGAGGCGGCGGCGGATGGTGGGGTCTTCGCTGGCAATCGCCGTGCGGTGATCTTCGGGGTGCAGCACGGCGATGGTGGAGCTTGTCTCGGTCAGTCCATAGGCATTGACGAAGTCCACGCCTGGAAGAATCCGCAGCGCGCGCTCGATGGTGGAGAGTGGCATGCGGCCGCCGCCGTAGGAGAGGTGGCGGAGAGTCGGCAACGTCGCTGAGTCGCGCTCGATCACATCGAGGATGCGGCCGAGCATGGTGGGGACGACCATGGCGTGGGAGACGCGTTCCTCGGTGGCGAGGCGGACCCAGTCCTCGGGGGTGAAGTGTTCGAGTTGCACCACGCGGCGGCCGGTCCAGACCGAGCCCAGGGCGGCGGCGATGCCGGCGATGTGGTAGGGCGGGACGCTGACCAGGGCGGCGTCCTCCTCGTCCGAGCCCATGAAATCGGCTGTGCTCATCACGTAGGATGTCAGATGGCGGTGGCGCAATACGGCGGCCTTGGGCTCGCCGGTGGTGCCGCTGGTGAACAGCAGCACGGCGATGCCCTCGGGGTCCGCGCCAGATTCGTCGATCTGGGCGTCATGGGCGGCGGCGAGGGCGAGGAATTCGGAGCGCGGCAGGATGGTCACACCTTCCACGCCCTGGACGCGGTGCAGGTCGGTGTCGTCCACGATGGCAATGCTCGGCGCGGTGCGGGCGAGAATCTTGCGCAGATCGGCATCCGGCAGGCGGTAATTCAGCGGCGAGAACGGGCGGCCGAGTTGGCCGGCTGAGAAAAGCCCCAGTTGCAGCGCCGGAGAGTTCAGGCCGACATGGACGATCATTCCCTCGTGCCGTGACAGCGCTGCGGACGCGCGGCGCACATTGGCCAGTAAATCGGCATAGGTGAGGCCGGAGCCGAGCCGGCCCACCGCGATGCGGTCGCCCATGCCATCGGCGGCCATCTCAAGCAGCAGGCCGGTATGCACCTGGACGTGTCCTCAGTCGGAGGCAGGGAGTTTCTTGGCCTCGCGCGGGGCGAGCATGGTGCCCTCGTAGGAGAGGCTCCCCTGCCCCGCCTTGCTGCACAGCACCTCGATGCCGATGCCGTCATCGGCGTAGCGCTTGCCGAGCAGGGAGCCGCCGGTGTGGCCCTCGGCGGGCGCACCACCGGGGATGCGGGTCTCGGTATTGGGGATCATGGGCGCGCCGCCGCAGGAGAGCGTGCCAGGCGCCTTGGGCGGGCGGACGACCACAACTTCTGTGTCGCAGACGGCGCTTTTCAGGCGGGTGCCGGGGGTGAGTTTCATCGGGGCACGGTCTCCTTAAGGCAAGTTGGGGGCGGCAGGCTCGATGGTGGGGGCGGGATTGCTTGACGCGGCGCGCGGCGGGTTATAGCGCCTCGCACCAGCCGTGG
>CAIYPH010000405.1 GCA_903928045.1 uncultured Rhodospirillales bacterium | reverse complement strand
TCGGCATCACCCAGTTCGGCAGCTCCTTCCATTACATGATCGGGCGGTTGGCGGAGGCGAAGGGGTTTGAGCTGAAGTCGATGTCGCTGCGGCCGTTGCAGCAGATCGGCAATATGTTGGCGGCCGTGCGCTCGGGGCAGGTGGATGCGACGATGGCGATCGCGTCGCAGGCGCGTCCCGCAGCGGCGAGTGGGGATTGCGTGATCATCGGCTGGGTCGGCGACCATGTGCCCTATCAGATCACCGCTCTGTTCGCTGCGGCGCCGATGATCGCCAAGCGGGAGGCAGCGCTGCGGGGGCTCGCGCGGGCCTATCAGCGCGGCGTGGCTGATTATCGCGCCGCTTTTCTCGCGGGGACGCAGGGGCCGGCGACAGCGGCTGCGATTGCGGACATCACCAAATACGTCTTCACGGGCGACCCGGCGGCGGCCCAAAAAATCACCGAGGGGATCGGCTGGTACGACGAGGGCGGGGCGCTCGACGTGGCGGATGTGAAGGCGCAGTTGGCCTGGTTCCAGGCGCAGGACATGGTGAAGGGCCCGATCGACCCTGACGCCATCATCGACACGCGCTTCCTGCCGACGCGATGACGTTGGGGCTGCGCGCCGCGGGGGTTTCGCATCGCTACGGGGCGGTGACGGCGCTGGAGGGGGTTTCGCTCGACATTCCCGCCGGGGAGACGACGGTGATCGTCGGGCCATCGGGCTGCGGTAAATCGACCCTGCTGGGTATCCTTGGCGGGTTGCTGCGGCCGAGTGCGGGCGAGGTGACGGTGGAGGGCAGTGCGCCGGAGGGGTGCCTGAACCGGCTGACCTATGTGTTCCAGGATTTCGCCTTGCTGCCCTGGCGGACGGTGGCGGGGAATGTCGCCTTGGTATTGGAGCCGCATGGGCTATCGCGGGAGGCGCGGGAGGCGCGGGAGGCGCGAATCGCTGAGGTGCTGTCGATGACGGGGCTGAGCGAGTTCGCCGATGCCTGGCCACGCCAGCTCTCCGGTGGCATGCGTCAGCGCGTCGGGATTGCGCGCGCGCTCGCGGTGCGGCCAGCGGTGCTGCTGATGGATGAGCCGCTGTCAGCACTCGATGCGCAAACGCGGGAACTGCTGCTCGACGAGGTCTCCGCGCTGATTGCCCGCGCCGGGGCGACGGTGGTGTGGGTGACGCATAATCTCGCCGAGGCCGTGCGGCTGGGGGAACGCATCGTGGTGATGAGCCGCCGCCCCGGCCGTATCCGCGCCGTGCTGCGCCGGGGCGAGGCCGCGGCCACCGAGGCCGGCCTGTGGGCGATGATCCGCGACGAGGCGGCGGACGCGGCGCGCGAACTGGCCGATGGCTGAGCCGGTCCCCTTTCGCGCCCGCGGCTTCGCTTCCCGCGAGCGCGGCTGGGCGGCGGCGCTCACGCTGCTGGCCGTGCTGGCATTGTGGCAGATCGGCGCAGAACTGCGCTGGTTCTCGGTCGCCTTCCTTTCCACCCCTGCCGCCATCGGCCGCGCGCTGTGGCATCTCGCCCTCTCCGGCGAACTCGGCCGCGATCTCGCGGCCTCGCTCGGGCGGCTGCTCGGCGGATGGCTCGCCGGCACCCTGGCCGGGCTTCTCGCCGGGCTGGCGATCGGCCTGTCCAGCACGCTGCGCAGCCCGGGGATGGCGGAGGTTTCGGCGCTGTTTCCCATCCCGAAAATCGCCTTGGTGCCGCTGTTCATCATCTGGTTCGGCATCGGTGAGGGCAGCAAGCTGGTGACGGTGGGGTTCGGGGTGTTTTTCCCGATGGCGATCAGCACCATCGCGGCGGTGGATGCCGTGCCGCGCAATCTGATCCGCATGGGGCAGTCCTTCGGGCTGTCGCATTCCGCGGTGGTGTGGCGCATCGTGCTGCCCGGCGCGCTGCCCGCGCTGCTGGCGGCGATGCGCATCACCGCCGCCACGGCGATCATCCTGCTGGTGGCCGCCGAGATGATTGGCGCCGAGAACGGCATCGGCGCCTTCGTGCTGCGGGCAGGGAACCTCTACGACGTCGACGCGCTGATGGCCGGCATCGCCGTGCTGTCGCTGATCGGGCTAGCCGCCGCCCGGTTGATCGCCCTGGCCGAGCGGGAGCTGCTGAAATGGCGGTGACAGTTGACAAGCCGGCGCCGCGGGGCCTTCTCAAGCTTGGCAAGGAAGGGGGCGAGCGATGGCGCAATTGACCGATGACTGCTTCGCCTTCGGCGGCGCCATGCTGTCGCTTGATGCCGCAAGAGCCGAAATCGCCGCCGCCTATGCCTGCCGGGTCGGCGTGGAGACGATCCCGCTCGGTTCGGCCTGCGGGCGCATCCTGGCGGCCGACATGGTCTCGGCGATCGACCTGCCGCCGCAACGCAATTCGGCGGTGGATGGCTATGCGATGCGCCACGCCGACCTGAAGCCCAATGCACCCACAGCGCTGCCCCTGTTCGGCCGTGCGGCGGCGGGGGATGCGCCAGTGGAATCGGTCCCCATCGGCTACGCCACCCGCATCTTCACCGGGGCGGTGATGCCGGAGGGGCCGGACACCGTGATGATGCAGGAGGACTGCGAGCTCACCGATGACGGCGTGATCGTGCAGCCCGGCATCGCCAGGGGCGCCAATAGCCGCCCCGCCGGGGAGGATGTCGCCCGCGGCGCCCTCGCCCTGTCCGCCGGCCGACGGCTCACCCCCGCCGATATCGGCCTGCTGAGCGCGCTCGGCGTCGCCGAGGTGTGCGTTCGCCGGCCGCTCCGCGTAACGGTATTCTCCACCGGCAATGAGCTGCGCGACCCGCCCGGCGCGCTGTTGCCCGGCCAGGTATTCGATGCCAATCGCGCCATGCTGCTGGCCCTGCTGCGCCGCCTCGGCGCCACGGTGACGGATGGCGGAATCCTGCCGGACCGGCGGGACGCCACCGCCGCCGCACTCGCCGCCGCCGCGGGATCGGCCGACCTCATCCTCACCTCCGGCGGTGTCTCCACCGGCGAGGAAGACCACGTGCGCGCCGCCATCGAGACCGCGGGAACGCTCACCTTCTGGCGCGTGGCGATCAAGCCCGGCCGGCCTGTCGCCCTGGCCGAGATCGGCGCCACGCCGCTGCTGGGCCTGCCCGGCAACCCCGTCGCCGCGCTGGTCACCTTCGCCGCCCTCGGCCGACCGTTGCTCGACCGCCTCGCCGGCGCCGTCTTCGTCCCCCCGCTGCGCCTGCCGGTGCGCAGCGGCTTCGCCTACAAAAAGAAATCCGGCCGCCGCGAATTCGTCCGCGTGCAGATCGGCCCCGACGGAGTCGCGACCCGCTACCCCAAGGAGGGCGCCGGTATTCTCACCTCCCTCACCGAAAGCGACGCGCTGATGGAGTTGCCGGAGGAGATAACCCGCCTCACCCCCGGTGACGTCGCGCCCTGCACCCCGCTCGCCCTGCTCTACGGCTGATGCAAGCGAAGATCCCCTCGCAACTCTCGCTGCGACTGGAAATCGGCGACGTCGTTCGGCTTGGCCCCGGCAAGGTGCGGCTGCTGGAGCTCATCGAGGCCAACGGCTCCATCACCGCGGCGGCGCGGGAAATGGGCATGTCCTACCGCCACGCCTGGCTGCTGGTGGATAGTCTGAACGGTGCCTTCCGCGAGCCGCTGGTGGAAACCCGGGCTGGCGGCAAGGCCGAGCAGCGCGCGATGGTGACCGATCTCGGCCGAGACGTGATGGCCCGGTTCCGCGCCATGCAGACCATCGCGGCGGCGGCCCTGGCCGAAGACCTCGCGGCGCTCGAGGCCCAGCTCCGCCCCGATGCCGCGCCGCGCCACATGCGGGACCCCGAGCACCCCGGCTAGCCCCTCCATCCAGCGTATTCTCCCCGATATGGTGGCTTGATCGGCCGCTGCGGCTGAGGCATGGTCACGGTATACGCCATGATACGGTGCCCCGCGCCGGCGCGGCGTCGTCAACCGGCCGCAGGGCCGAAAAGGGATGGGAGGGCTGGCGCCATGATGAAGTCTTTGCACATCGAAGCGGCCAAATGTACCGGCTGCCTGCAGTGCGAAATGGCCTGCAGTTTCGAAAACTACGGGACGTTCAACCCCGCGAAATCGCGCATCAAGGTGTTCGAATTCCACGAGACCGGCACCAAGGTGCCCTATACCTGCACCCAGTGCTCCGAGGCCTGGTGCCTCAAGGCCTGCCCTGTCGATGCCATCACCAAGGACAAGACGACCGGGGCGATGATGGTCAACGAGGCGACCTGCGTTGGCTGCAAGGTCTGCACCATCGCCTGCCCCTTCGGCACCATCAACTACGTGGCCGATACCGGCAAAGTGCAGAAGTGCGATCTCTGCGAAGGCAGCCCGGCCTGCGCCGATGCCTGCCCGACCGGCGCGATCACCTTCATCGACGCCGACTCGACCGGCATCGACCGGATGCGCGCCTGGGCGGCGAAACTCGAAAACCAGACCGCCGGTCACGCGGACTAAGGGAGCAACACCATGGCCTGGCAACGTAAAATCCTGCGTGTCGACCTCACGGCCGGCACCTGCACGTCTGAGCCGCTCAACATGGAGTGGGCGAAAATCTATCTCGGCCAGCGCGGCCTCGCGACGAAGTATTTCGTCGAGGAGGTTGCTCCCTCCGTCGAGCCGATGTCGCCGGCGAACAAGCTGATCTTCGCCACCGGCCCGCTGACCGGCACGATGGCCTCCACCGGCGGCCGCTACTCCGTCATCACCAAGGG
>CAIYPH010000404.1 GCA_903928045.1 uncultured Rhodospirillales bacterium | reverse complement strand
TGGCGGCGGTGGTGGCGGCGTTGGCCTCCATCATTTTGATTTTGACGTCGAACCCGGCCTCGCCGGCCATGGATTGGATGAGTTCGGCGGTCTGTTGGGCGATGGGGGCGTTGTAGGTGAGGAGTTCGAAGGTGACTTTCTCGTAGCCGGCGGCCTTGAGGAGGGCGCGGGCGCCGGGGAGGTCGCGCGGGGGGACGGGGCGGGCGGCGTTCCAGTAGGGGGAGGTGGGGGATTCGACCTGGTTGGAGGGCACGAACATGCCTTCGCCGATGACCTGGTTGAGCACGGCGCGATCGAGGGATTTCTCGAAGGCCTCGCGGACCCGGGCGTCCTTTCCGAGGGGGTTGTCGGCCATCGGACCGTGGGCGAGGTTGATGAAGAGGCCCTGGTAGGCAATGGCGGGCGAGGTGAGCAGGCGGAGCTTGGGGTCGGCCTTGACGCGGGCGGCGTCGGAGGGGGCCATGCGCTCGATCAGGTCGAGCTGGCCGGATTGCAGGTTGACCAGGCGGATGTTGCTGTCGGCGTAGGGGCGGTAGACGATGCGGTCGAGATGGACGCGGCCGGCATCCCAGTAGGCGGGGAAGCGATCGAAGGTGATGTGGTCCTGGGCGACGCGCTCGGTGAATTTGAAGGGGCCGGTGCAGACGGGATCTTTCGAGATATCGGCGCCGAGGCGGGCGAGCGCCTTGGGGGACATCAGCATGCCCGCGCGGTCGGCCAGGACGGCGACGAGGGGGGCGTAGGGCTGGGCGAGCTTGAGGCGGACGGTGAGGGGATCGACCACCTCGATGGCGGCGATGGGCTTGACCTCGCCCTTGCGGACGCTTTCGGGGGCGGATTGGTAGCGGATGAGGTTGACGCGGACCGCCTCGGCGTCCACCGCCTCGCCGTCATGGAATTTCACGCCGGGGCGCAGGGTGACGGTGAGGGCCATGTTGTCGGCCGACCACTCCCATTTGGTGGCGAGCTGGGGCTGAAAGGCGAGTTTGGCGTCGATATCGACGAGCTTGTCGCAGAGGGAGGCGAAGAGGATGCGCCCGACATAGGAGCCGGAGCGGGCGGGATCGAGAATGTCGGGGTCTTCGGCGATGCCGACGCGGAGCGTGCCGGCGGCGTGTGCCGCGCCGGTGAGAAGGCACGCCGCCAGTGCCACGCCTTTGAGTATCCGCATTGTCCCGCCTCCGGTTGCCGGGGGCAAGCTCACCACGGCGGCGGGCGGAGGGAAAGGGGAAGCAGGGGCTTCTTTTTTGAAAAAAAGAGGCGCTTCCTTCCCAAAACCCCCGACGCAAGGAAGGCCCCATGCCCACCTACCTCGCTTGCCTCGCCACCACCCCCGCCCGCGCCCTGCTCGAGGCCTGCATCGCCGAAATCGAGGCCCGCGAGCCTGAGATCCACGCCTTCACCGCCCTCAACCTCGCCGCCGCCCGCATCGCCGCCGACGCCAGTGACGCCCGCCGCGCCATGGGCCGGCCGCTCTCGCCCATCGATGGCATGCCGATCGCGGTGAAGGACCTGATCGAAACCGCCGACATGCCCACCCGCTTCGGCTCCCAGGCCTTCGCCGAAACTCCGCCACCGCCGCGTGACGCCGCGCCCATCTTCGCGCTGCGCGCCGCCGGTGCGATCATCCTCGGCAAGACCGTCACCACCGAATTCGGCATCGGCGGCCCCGGCCCCACCCGCAACCCGCACGACCTCCGCCGCACCCCCGGCGGTTCCTCCAGCGGCTCCGCCGCCGCAGTCGCCGCCGGCTTCGCGCCGGTTGCCCTCGGCACCCAGGTCGGCGGCTCGGTGCTCCGGCCCGCCAGTTTCTGCGGCATCGTCGGCTTCAAACCGACCTATGGCGCGCTGAACCGCGGCCAGCTGAGCGACCAGTTCAGCCAGAACTGCCTCGGCGTGCTCGCCGGAACATTGGAGGATGGCTGGGCCGTCTGCCACGAACTCGCCACCCGCGTCGGCGGTGATCCCGGCCACCCCCCCTTCGCCGGCGGCCCGGCCCCCGCGCTGGTCCGCCGGCCGGAGCGCCTCGCCGTGATGCAAACCGCGGGGTGGGAGGTCGCCGAGCCCGGCGCCAAATCCG
>CAIYPH010000403.1 GCA_903928045.1 uncultured Rhodospirillales bacterium | reverse complement strand
CCGCTCATGGCGCCAGGCACACCATCAAACCAGTTCTTGCACGGCAGAGCGCCGCAGCATAACGTCCAAACCAGCAGCGCTCGATCGGCCAATTTCAACAGAGATCGGGACATCCCCATGCCCGTCACCAACTTCACCATCACCAACCAGCACGACCTCCTGCTGGCCGTCGCCGCCATCGGTTTGAACGGCGCCGCCAACTACAGCCTCACGCTCGCCAATGACGTCATCCTCGCCGGCACCATCAACCTCAACGGCGTCTCCACCGGTTACACCGTCGCGCTGAACGGCAGCGGCCACGTCCTGCTCGGCGACTACACCCTCGACGCCTCCGGCTCCGGCACGCTGGTGCTGAGCGCCGCCAACACCAGCTCCGGCGGCGTCACCTTCAACGGGGCCGGAACGCTGGAACTCGCCACCGCCGCCGCCGCCGGTTATGGCATCTTCACGCTCAACAACAACTACCAGCTGGGACCGCCGACGGTCCTCAAGATCGACAGCGGCGCGATACCGGTTGTCCCCATCGCGCTCACCGGGTCCCCCTATTATTACGACCAGCCGAATCTGAACGAGGCCATCGACCTCGTGGGCGTCGCCGCCATCGCGACCTTCACAACCGTCGATGCCGGGTACGGCATCGTCGTCCCCACCGCGACCGGCTCAGTCGTGCTCGAAGCGTCGACGGGCTGGGTCGGGCCGGGCGCCACCTTCCTTCTCACGCCGGATGGCAATGGCGGCACGATGGTGCAGCAGACCACGCTTGCGGTGGCCGCCTTCGTCACCGTCATGGGCGCGGCGGGGAGCACGGTGAATGTGGCCTTCGCGAGCGCCACGCTGGCGCCCCAGGTGCAGGCGGCGATTGCGCCGCTCAATGACGCCGTCGCGAATGGCACCGCCTCGCCCTTCCTCCTCTATCCCGGCGCCACCATCCCTGCGTTCCCCGCCGGCAATACGCTGGAAATCATCGCCGCCTCCCCCGGCGACTACACGCTGCCCACCGGGCCTGGCGCCCCGACGAGCGCTTTCATCAGCAACCTTTCCGCGCCCGTCTCCATGACCGTCACCGGTGGCGACGCGGATGGGCAGATTGTGCTGGCCGGGGGGGGCGGACTCACCTTCACCGGCGGGCTTGGCGCCGGGAGCGTTTTCGCGGGCGGCGCCGATAATGACGTCACTTTGCCGGCCGGGGCCGGGCGGCAAGCAATCGCGCTCGGCGATGGGAACAATACCATCCGTGCCTTCAACGGGGCGGACACTATCACCACAGGCCGGGGTAGCAACTTTGTGCGGCTCGGCGTGCTCGGCAGTACCGTCGTATCGGTCAGCGCCGATACGATCGTGGGTGGCACGGCATCGGATTATGTCTCCACCTCGGGCGCCGCCACCACCTTCCTCAGCGATGCCGGCTCCACCTATTTCGGCAGCGGTGCCGGCACGGTGCTGGCCGGCGCCGGGAGTGACAGCATCACGACACTGGGGTTGAGCACCAGCCTGATCTTTCTGGGCGCCGGCAATACCGCGGTCGCCCTCAACGGTAGCGACACGCTGGTGACCGGCAGCGGCGCCAGCACGGTTTCGAGTTCCGGCAATGACCTTGTGTTCACCGAAAGCGGTCCTGTGGTGATGGAGATGCCTAACTCGTTCATCGGCACCACCACCGTTGTGGGCAACCCCGCGCAGACCTTATCGGTGACCGGCAGCGGCGGCGGCAATATCCTGGTGTTCGGCTACGGCGCGGTGAACTACGACGGTTCCGACGCCTGGGGAGGTGCCACCGTGATCAGCGCCGGACCGGCGGTAACGGTGCGGGCCGGCACTGGCGGCGGTGCCTTCATCGGCGGGTCGGCGGGCGGCAATGTGATGCAGGCCACCGGGTCCTGGTCCGGCTTTTATACCAGCAATTCCACCTTGCTGATCGGCGGCGGCAACGGTGATACGCTGTCCGGCGGCATCGGCCCGACCATCCTGGAGCCCGCCGCCGGCGCCTCCACCCTGATCGCCGGCGGCTTCATCGACGAACTCGCCTTCCGCCACGGCGTGGTCGCCAACGCCGTCGTGCAAAGCTTCACCCCCAGCCACGACTTCATCTCCCTCTTCGGCTTCCCCGCCAACGAGGCCGCCTCCGCTTTGGCCAGCGCCGTCACTGCCGGCGGCAACGAGACCCTGACCCTATCGGACGGCACCCACATCCAATTCCAGGGCTATACCGGCCTGACAGCCGGCAATTTCCACTAACCCGCACCACTAAAAAAATCACGTTCGGGTGCATTTTCCTCTTGTGCGCGATCGCGGGCCGCGCTAAGAACAAAAAATGAACAACACATCCCCCTCCCCCCAGGCGCTCGCCGCCAGCGTCGCCGCCCAGGTGGCCACGCTGCTCGGCGGCCTTGCCGGCCTGTTCGCCCGGGGATGGGCATTGTTGTTCGGCTACAGCGCGGAGGAGCGGGCCTTCCACGCCTATGTCCAGGGCGTGCTGCAAGAATTCGCCGCCTTGGTGGACCGCATCGCCGCCGGCGAACCCCTCCCCCAGCCGAAACCCGCACGCCGCCGAGCCCGCCCCGCGACCTCACGCCCGAACCGCGCCCGCGGCACCTCCCGTGCGGCGCGCGCCGCCAAACGCCCCGCAATCAAAGCCCGCCGGATCACCGTCGCGCCCCCGCCGACCTCCGCTCCACCGCTTGCGCGCCCCCCGGCGCGCCATCCCATCGCGCTGCGCGAACGACGAAGGCGCAACACGCCCGCAACAGCATCGCCCTTGCACGCCCAAATTGTTACGTTTTAACAATAAAAATCGGTAAAGGTTTTTTGGTTCTTTTTTCCAAAAAAGAACCGCTTCCTTCCCTAGATAAGCTTGAGAACCACAAACCCCAGCACAATCCCCGCCGCCACCAGCGTGGTCACCAAAGTCAGCCGCCGCTCGATGAACGCGCGCACCTTCTCGCCGTAGAAATGCAACAGCGTCGCCACCAGGAAGAACCGCGCCCCCCGCGTCACCACCGAGGCGGCGACGAACACCGCGAAATTGAACGAGGCCGCGCCCGAGGCGATCGTGACGATTTTGAAGGGGATCGGCGTCAACCCCTTGATCAGGATCACCCACAGCCCCCATTCGGCGTAGGTATCCTTGAACCGGGCGAACGCCGCCTCGTAGTGATAGGCCCGCAGCAGCGGTG
>CAIYPH010000402.1 GCA_903928045.1 uncultured Rhodospirillales bacterium | reverse complement strand
GTTCTTTTTTGAAAAAAAGAACCAAAAAACTTCTGACGCGAAGCGAAGCGGAGCGGCGACGAGAGCGACAGCGGATCGGCTTCGATCCGCGATAGCGCTGCTCCGCTTCGCTAAGCCTCACATCTTGTAGTCATAGCGGATGAACCCGCGATTGACCGCCAGCCGGTCATAAAGCAGCCGCGCGGTGGCGTTGCTGTCCTGCGTCAGCCAGTAAAGCCGCGAGGCACGCGCGGCCTTGGCGGCTTCGGCGACCGCCTCGATCAGGGCGCGGCCGATGCCTTGGCCGCGCACGGCGGGATCGGCGAAGAGGTCCTGCAGATAGCAGACATCGTCGCCCCAGGTGCTGGCGTGGAAGAGATAATGGGTGATGCCGACCAGCCGCCCGTCGAGATAGGCGCCAAAGCCGAACAGCCCGTCATCCCCCATCATCCGCCGCCAGGTGGTCTCGTAGCGGTCGGCGGGCAGGATGGTGTGGTAGAAGGTGAGATAGCCCTCCCACAGCTCGGCCCAGCGCGCGCGGTCCTCGGGGTGGAGGGGTTTTACTTCGAGCATTCGCCGCCCTCCGGTCCGTAGAACATCACCCACACCGCGAAATCCGCCGAGAAATCCTCGAAGCGATGGGTCTCATGCGCGGCGACGAACAGGGCGTCGCCGGGGCCGAAGGGAACGCGCTCGGCCTCGCGCACGAAGAACCCGGTGCCGGAGGCGACGATGTAGAGCTCGTCGCGGGTATGCGGCGTCTGGGTGTCGGTGCCCGTGGGCGCATACCAGCGCAATTCGAGCGTGCCGTGGGTGAGCATCAGCGCGGAAAGCCGGCCCGGCGGGAGGGGCACGGATCTGGCCTCGGCGATGGTGACGCGGGTTTGGGTGGTCATGGCGGTCTCCCGGTTGGGGAGGCGGAGTGTGCGCCGGGATTGGTACTGGGGAAACGACCGGATTGTTGGGATGTGGCCGTACCAATTCCGGTGACCCGGAATCCGGGCGCGCGGCAGCGCCCGCGCGTCGCCGTCAGGCGATGCCGGTGGGTTCAGCTCGGATGATGGTGTGTGGCGCGGGAGGGCCGCGCATGCGGGCGGACGGGCGCGCGCGGGTGCGCGACGACGGGGTACGTGCATGGCGGGCCGGGAGCAGCCGCGCGGCGCGCCACGGCGCCGGCATTGCGATCCATTCCTCCCACGGCTCCGCCGGAGTCCGGGTGTCGGCCTGCGCGCGCAGCACCGCCCCGAGCATGCCGGAGTATTCGGCATCGCGCGGCCGCACGGCGCGGCGCCCGAGGATTGCGGACAGCAGCGCGTGCAGCAGGACGCCGAGAATGGCGGCGATGCCGTTGGCGGCGTCCGGGTGTGGGGCAGGCGGCCGGTTCATGTGGTTTCAGTCACTCCTGATCTTGTTGATGTGCCTATAAATAACAATTCGGCGCCATGCAAGGGAAATTTTCTAAGTTTCGCAGATTTTTATCGTGCTGTGCGGCAGGGGCTGGCGTTGGCGCTGGCGTTGGCGAGGGGGGGGCGTTGGCGAGGGGGGGCGACCTATGCGCCGACCCAGCCATCCGCCTTCAACACCTCGCCGGCGAGGTAGAGGCTGCCGCAAATCAGCACGCGGGCGGGCGGGCCGGGGGGCAATTGGGCGATCGCCGCGGCGATGCTGGGGCCGGGGCGGGCGACGCCGCCGGAGGCCGCGATGATCGCCGCGACGGGCAGCGCCAGATGCTGGCCCGCCTCGTTCACCGCCCACAGCGTGGTGGCATGCGGGATGAGCGGGCGGAGGAATTCGGCGCTGTCCTTGGCCTGCTTCATGCCGACCAGCACATGCAGCGGGCGATCGTGCCAGGCGACGATGTGCGCGGCGAGCGCCTCGCCGCCGCCGGGGTTGTGGCCGCCATCGAGCCACACCTCCCAGCCCGCCGGCAGGGACCGGGCGAGCGCGCCGGTGAGGCGTTGCAGCCGGGCGGGCCATTGGGCGGTGGCGAGGCCCCGCGCATAGGCGGACTCGGGGATCGCGAGGCCCGAGGCCCGCAGCGCGGCGACGGCGATGCCGGCATTGTCGATCTGGTGCGGGCCGGGCAGGGACGGGGGCGGCAGGGCAAGCGTGCCGGCGGCATCGCGGAACACCAGCCCATCAGCCGAGGGGTCGATGGTCCACTCCGCTCCGCGGATGCGCAAGGGCGCGCCGGCGGCGGCGGCATGGGCGCGGAACACCGCCAGCACCTCATCGGGCTGCGTGCCGGTGACCACCGGGGCGCCGCGCTTCATGATGCCGGCCTTCTCGGCGGCGATTTTCGCCAGCGTGTCGCCCAGCATCTCCTTGTGGTCCATCGAGATGGAGGCGATGGCGCAGGCGGCGGGGGCGGCGATGACGTTGGTGGCGTCCGCCCGGCCGCCGAGGCCGACTTCGAGCACGCAGAGATCGGCCGGCACGCGGGCGAACAGCACGAAGCTCGCGGCCATCAGCACCTCGAACACCGTGATGGGCTGGCCCGCGTTGACGCGCTCCACCTCTTCAAGCGTCGCCTCCAGCGTCGCATCGTCCACCAGCGTGCCGGCGAGGCGGATGCGCTCGTTGAAGCGCACCAGGTGCGGCGAGGTGTAGACGTGGACGCGCATCCCGGCCGCCTCGCCGATGGCGCGCAGGAAGGCGCAGGTGCTGCCTTTCCCGTTGGTGCCGGCGACGTGGATGATCGGCGGCAGGCGACGCTCGGGATTGCCCAGCGCGGCGAGCAGGCGTTCGAGGCGCTCCAGGCTGAGGTCGATCAGCCGGGGATAGAGCCCGTGCAGGCGCTCGATGATGGCTTCGGCGCGGCCCGGGGTGGGCGGGTTCACGCCGCCTCCTTGACCTTTACGCGCAGCAGGGAGATCAGCCGCCCCAGGGTTTCCGGCAGCGCATCACGCTTCACCACCATGTCGAGAATGCCGTGGGCGAGGAGGTATTCCGAGCGCTGGAACCCCTCCGGCAGTTTCTCGCGCACGGTCTGCGCGATCACGCGGGCGCCGGCGAAACCGATCTCGGCGCCGGGCTCGGCGATCTGGATGTCGCCGAGCATGGTGAAGCTGGCGGTGACGCCGCCGGTGGTCGGGTCGGTCAGCACGACGATGAAGGGCAGGCCCTTCTCCTTCACCATGCGCGTCGCGATCACCGTGCGCGGCATCTGCATCAGGCTGACCGCGCCTTCCTGCATGCGCGCGCCGCCCGAGGCGGTGAACACGATCAGCGGCGCATCCTGCAACACGGCGAGCTTGGCGGCGGCGACGAGGCCCTCGCCCACCGCGGCGCCCATGGAGCCGCCGATGAACTCGAAGGCCATCACGGCGACCACCGCGCGGTGCCCGCCGATCTGGCCATGGGCGACGGCGATGGCGTCATCGAGGTGGGATTTCTCCCGCGCATCCTTCAGCCGGTCAACATAGCGCTTGGTGTCGCGGAATTTCAGCGGATCGGCCGGCACCTTGGGCAGCTCGATGCGGGTGCAGGCCCCCGCGTCGAACGTCCAGGCCAGCCGCTCGGCCACGCTGGCCCGCATATGGTGGCCGCAATGGCTGCAAATCTTGCGGGTTTTCTCGAGTTCCGTATGGAACATCATCTGCTGGCACGACGGGCACTGGACCCACAAATTCTCGGGCACCTCGCGGCGCCCCAGCAAAGTGCGGATTTTCGGGCGGACGAACTCGGTCAGCCAGCTCATGATGTGTCCTTATTTCCGAACGCTACGCACGGCATCAGCCAGCGCGCGCACCTGGTCGAGCACCACGCGCACGCTATTCGGCCCGGCGCGGCCCTCGCCATCCAGCGTCGCCACCATACCGTCGATCAGCGCGGATGCCACCACCGCGCCATCCGCCGCCTTCACCGCGCCGGCCGCCTGGGCGGGCGAGCGCACGCCGAAGCCG
>CAIYPH010000401.1 GCA_903928045.1 uncultured Rhodospirillales bacterium | reverse complement strand
TCACGCGCCGAGGAGCTCGTCTCCATCGAGCTGGGGCCGAAGCCGGAAAACGAGATCCGATCGGCGCTTCAACGCGAAGTCGGCGCCGAGCGCTGGACCCGGCTCGATGCCGAAATCCGCATGGCCGCCGACGAGACCGGCGCCATCGATCTACGTCCCGAGCAACCCGGCGTCACCGATCCTGAGACCCGCCGGTTCATGATTGGCCGCCTCCAACATCTGGAGACCATGGGGCTCGCCACGACCGCTGGTCCCGGCGAGTGGATGGTCGGACTTGAAGCGGAGAAGAGCCTCCGCGATCTCGGCATGCGAGGTGACATCATCAAGACGATGCACCGCGCCTTCACCGAGAATGGGTTGGAACGTGGGGTCAGCGACTACGTCATCGAGACCGGCGCGGCCGCCTCTCCCATCATTGGCCGGCTGGTGGACAAGGGCCTCCATGACGAGCTGACCGGCGAGGCGTATGCCGTCATCGATGGCACGGACGGTCGCGCCCACCATGTCCGCTTTCGAGGCGTCGAAGCCTTCGAGCATGCGCCGCCGCCCGGCGGCATCGTGGAGTTGCGCCGCTTTGGCGGCGACAACGATCCGAGACCGACACTGGCTCTGGCCAGCCGTTCTGACATCGATCTTGCCAGGCAGGTGACCGCGCCAGGCGCGACCTGGCTCGATCACCGTCTGGTCGAGCGCGAGCCCATACCGCTTTCCATGGGCGGGTTTGGACGTGAGGTCCGGGAGGCCATGGCGGCCCGAGCCGATCATCTCGCGGACGCCGGCTTCGCCCGTCGGCAGGGACAGCGCATCATCCTCCAGCGCGATCTTCTCGACACCCTGCGTCGGCGAGAATTGGACGGCGTCGGCGCCGCGCTGTCGGCGCAAACCGGACTTCCCCACGTGAAGGCAGCGGCAGGCGAACACGTCGCTGGGACCTACCGCCAGAGCTTGACGCTCACCTCCGGCCGGTTCGCCATGATCGACAACGGCCTGGGCTTCCAGTTGGTGCCGTGGTCGCCGTCACTGGAGAAGCAACTTGGCCGCCATGTTGCCGGCGTCATGAAGGATAGCGGCGGAATTGAATGGACGCTTGGCCGCAACCGCGGCCTCGGCTTGTGAACGGTTCGGCCTGTGCCAGGTCGGGCCCGCGCCAGCTCTCGCGAGCGATCCGCCGACCACGCCTAATCGCTGCATCATTTGCGGAGAATAATGCGCCTATTCTCCGCAAACCCGTCACGATCATCACCAGCGTCCAGCCGCGAAATTGGGGTTTCAGCCCCGTCTGCCCTATCGCCTGTATTTGCGCGCCACCGCCGCCGTGACCACGATCAAGGACCGGCGAGCCTTGAATTTCCTGATCCCACGCAACCACCTTGATGGCATTTGCTGCCGAGGAACTGCGCTTGTCCGCCACCAAGATCCTGTGGGGTCAAATCACCGTCGTCTTTCTCATCGTGCTCGTCGCAATCTGGGCGGCGACCCAATGGACGGCTTGGCGCTTCGGCTTCCAACCCGAGCTTGGTCGACCATGGTTCGAGCTGGCGCGCGGCGCGCCCGTCTATCTGCCCCCCGCCTTCTTCTGGTGGTGGTACGCCTATGACGCCTACGCGCCGCCAATCTTCGTCGAAGGCGCCTACATCGCATCGTCCGGCGGTTTTATTTCCATCGCGGTCGCCATCGGCATGTCCGTCTGGCGCGCCCGCGAAGCCAAGAATGTCGAAACCTATGGATCGGCGCGGTGGGCTACGCCGGTGGAGATCCGACACGCAGGCCTCCTCGGGCCGGATGGCGTCGTGCTGGGACGGATGGAGCGCGACTATCTGCGCCACGATGGGCCAGAGCACGTTCTCTGTTTCGCGCCCACCCGATCGGGCAAAGGCGTCGGCCTTGTTGTCCCCTCGCTTCTGACCTGGCCGGGCTCGGCCATCGTTCATGACATCAAGGGCGAGAACTGGACGCTGACCGCGGGCTTCCGCGCACTTCAT
>CAIYPH010000400.1 GCA_903928045.1 uncultured Rhodospirillales bacterium | reverse complement strand
CCGGCGCCGGCGTGAGCACCGCCTCCGACGGCGCCGGTGGCAGCAAGATCACCATGGTCGGCGCCAATCCGCGCGACTTCACGTTCGAGGGGCCGGTCTGGGCCAACACCACGATCACCTGGTCGCTGGCGAGCTTCTCCTATTCATCGAGCTTCGATACCCAACACCCGTTCAGCCATTCCATCGACCCGACCGCCCAGGCGGCCGAGGTGGCCGTCATCCAGCAGGCCTTCGATGCCTGGTCGGCGGTCTGCGGCGTCACTTTCGTTCAGGTGGCCGATAGCAGCGATCCGGCCAACGCAGCCGATATCCGCTTGGGCTGGGGAAACCTGCTGGGTTCCGGGGGGGAAATCGGCCAGTCCGCCTACCAGTCGATCGGCACCAACTTCATCCCCGGCACCATCCTGCGCCTCGAGGATCCGGCGCAGACGGCGCTGATCTCCAACCCAACCGTCACCGGCGGTCTCCAGTACACCGGCTTCAACTCGACTCTGTTCGAGATCGCCGAGCACGAGATTGGCCACGCCCTTGGCTTGAACCACTCGAGCGACAATACCGCGGTGATGTTCGCTACCGCCCTCGGCGCCCAGAACCAAGCGCTCGGCGCCAGCGATATCGCCGGGGCCATCGCCCTCTACGGCGCGCCCGCGGTCGGTGGCGGTGATGTGGTCACGGTGAGCGGCGCCGGTGCCGACACGGCCACCATTCAGTTCGCCACGCCGGAAGATGCAGCCGCGCCGCTGATCCTGGCCGATGCGATCAACGCGTCGGTGGCCGCCGGAACCACCACGGCGTTCACCTTCGTCTCCGGGAGCCCCGTCGGCGCGCCCGCCACAGGGACCGATGGGTTGCTGGTGATGCACACTGGCGGGGCGGTTGCGCTGCCGGCCGGCTACAGCGCGGTGGCAATCGACTCGCCCGATCCGGTGACCGTCAGCGGCGGCGGTTCCGCCGACCAGGTCGTGCTGGCCGGCAGCGGCGGCCTGGCTTTCAACGCCGGCCTCGGGGCGGGGTCGGTGTTCGCCGCTGGCGGGAACAATCTCATCAGTGTCTACCCGGGCGCCGGCAGCCAGTTCATCCAGACCGGCGACGGCAACGACACCATCGTCATCCTCGGCGGCGACGATACCGTCAGCCCGGGGGCCGGCACCAACCAGATCCTGACCGGCCGCGGCAATGACGTGGTGAACTCCTCCGGCAGCGATCTCATCGCCGCGGGCGACATCGGCAATGTCACGATCAACGCTGGCGCCAATAACCCTGTCGCCTTTTTCGGACCCGGCAAGACGGTCTTCAACGGCGGCAGCGGCAATGCCACCGTGGTGAGCACGGTCGGCCAGGCGACGATCAACGGCCAGGGCGGCACGCAGATCTGGCTCGGCAGCAACCAGGACGTCATCAACAGCACCGGCGCCGATACCATTATCGGCAACACCGGTGCCGCGACCGTCAATGCCACGACCGGGAATGACTTCGTGTTCGCCGGCGCCGGGTCGCTTAACCTGTTCGGTGGCTCCGGCGCCTCAACCCTGCTCGGCGGTGCCAGCGGTTCGGCCACGCTGCATGGTGGGGCCGGGCCACTTATCGCCCTGAGCTACCATTCCACCCAATTCACCGGTGGCACCGGCAGCGGCACCATCGCGGGCTTCGGCGGCTCGATCACCGTCCAGGCCGGCGCCGGTGGCGGGGTGTTTCTCGGCGGGCCGGCGGGCGCAAACTCCATCTCCGGCGGCTCCGGCCAGTCCATCATCCTCGGCGGTGGCGCCGGTGACGTGCTGACCGCCGGCACCGGCGCGGGCGATGCCATCGTCGCCGGCTCCGGCGCCGAGACCATCAACGCGGCAGGCTCCCCCGGGGCCCACAAGATCAACGCCGGCACCGGCCCCGATCTCATCAAGACCGGCACCGGCAGCACCAACATCCTCACCAGCACCGGCGCCACCACCATCATATCGGGCACCGCGGTTGACCTGGTCGCCTTCGTCAATGGCAATCACCCGAGCGTGACGATCCAGAATTTCTCCCTCACGTCGGATTTCCTGACCCTCTCGGGCTTTCCCGCCGGAGAGGCCGCGGCAGCGCTCGCGTCGCACACGACGGCTGGCGGCTCCGAGACTCTCGTGCTCTCGGACGGCACGCACATCACGCTCCAGGGCGTGACGGCACTGACGACGGCGAATTTTCTCTAGCCCTGTCCCGGGTCCTCGCCGTCCCGGCGGAATGGGGAGAGGTCTGCGAGATCGGCCATGTGGCGGATCCGCTCGGCGCGCTCCTCCACCAGGAAATCCGCCACCGCCCGGCGCAAACCGCCATGGGCGATCCAATGGGCGGAGTAGGTGGCGCGCGGCAGATAGCCGCGCTGGATCTTGTGCTCGCCCTGCGCCCCCGCCTCGACGCGGGCCAACCCATTGGCAATCGCGAAGTCGATCGCGCGGTAATAGCAGAGTTCGAAATGCAGGAACGGCAGATCGACCGAGCAGCCCCAATTGCGCCCGTAGAGCGTGTCGCTGCCCATCAGGTTCAGGGCCCCCGCGACAGGGAGGCCGTTCTGTAGGGCCATCATCAGCACCACCCGGTCACCGAGCCGCTCGGCGAGGAGATGGAAGAAGCGTCGGGTCAGGTAGGCGCTGCCCCATTTGCGATCGACCGTGGAGGTATAGAACCCATAGAACGCGTCCCACTGCGCCTTCGTCGTCTCCGGTCCGCGCAGCGCCACGAACTCCAGCCCGCCGGCATTGGCATCCCGCCGCTCGCGCCGCAGCACCTTGCGCTTGCGCGAGGACAGCGCGCCGAGGAAGTCATCGAAGCTGCCGTAGCCCGCGTTGTCCCAATGGAATTGCATGCCGAGCCGCTGCAACCACCCGGCATCGCCCAGCGCGTCCCATTCACCCTCGGTGCAGAAGGTGACATGGACGGAGGACAGCTTGAGTTCCCGGCACGCCTGCTCGAGCGCGCCAGCGAGGCTTGCCAGCGGAACGCCGGAATCGGGGCGAATCAGCAGCCGCGGCCCCGGCACCGGGCTGAAGGGCGAGGCGACCTGGAGTTTCGGGTAGTACTGACCGCCCGCCCGCTCCAGTGCATTGGCCCAGCCATGGTCGAACACGTATTCGCCGTAACTGTGCGATTTCGCATACATCGGGGCCGCCGCGAGCACCCGCCCCGCCGGATCGCGCAGCACGGCATGCTGCGGGAGCCAGCCCGTGCGTGAGCCGGCTGAGCCGCTGTCCTCCACAGCGGAGAGAATGGCGTGACTGTCGAAGGGGTTGTCGCTCCCCGCGCAAGCGTCCCAGTCCTCCGCCGCGATCTCCGAGATCGCGGG
>CAIYPH010000399.1 GCA_903928045.1 uncultured Rhodospirillales bacterium | reverse complement strand
CGATGAGCGGGCCGTTGCGCCTCGGGGTGATCCCGACCATCGGCCCCTTCCTGCTGCCGCGGCTGGTGCCGGCGATGCGCGAGGCCTTTCCGCGCCTGCGCATCTATCTCCGCGAGGACACCACGGAGCGCCTGCTCTCCCGCCTCGCCGAGGGGGCGCTCGATGTCGCGCTGCTGGCGCTGCCCTGCCTGTGCGTCGGCTCCGACACGCTGCCGGTCGCGCGGGACGACTTCATCGTCGCTTTGCCGCCAGGCCATCCCATGGCGGCGCAAGAGACGATCGCCGCCGCCTCGCTCGCCGCCGAGGCGCTGCTGCTGCTGGAGGACGGGCACTGCCTGCGCGACCAGGCGCTGCAGGCCTGCGGCTTCGCCCGTGGCGACGCACCGCCGGGGAATGGGCCGGGCGGGGAGGGATTCGCCGCGACCAGCCTGCACACGCTGGTGCAGATGGTCGCCGGCGGGCTTGGCGTCACCCTGCTGCCCCGCATGGCGGTGACGGCGGGGATCGCGGAGGGCACCGGCGTCATCCTGCGGCCACTGGCCGGAGCTGGGACCTATCGCACGCTGGGGCTCGCCTGGAGGCCGGAGACACCGCGGGCGTCGGATTATCGGGCCTTGGCGCCGGTGTTGGCGGCGGCCGCGGGGTAGCAAGGAAGCGCTCCTTTTTTTGAAAAAAAGGAGCAAAAAACTTTTTGCACTTGGTTCCTACCGCTTCCACCTATCCCGAGGTGGCAAGCCAACGGCATCGAGTGAATAGAACGTTTTTTTGATTCTTTTTGTTCACAAAAAGAAGCGCTTCCCTTGCCTACGCCCAGATCGGATCGATCGGCGCCTTCCCGGCCAGCACGGCCGCGATGTTGTCGAGCGCGCGGAACCCCATGGCGTTGCGCGTCTCCACCGTCGCGCTGCCCATGTGCGGCGCTAGGAACGTGTTCGGCAGCTCGGCAAACCGCGTGTCGTATTCCGGCTCGTTGTGGAACACGTCGAGCCCCGCACCATACAGATGCCCCGACTGCAACGCCGCGATCAGCGCCGCCTCATCCACCAGACTCCCCCGCGCGGCGTTGACGAACACCGCGCCCTTGGGAAGCAGCGCGAAGGTCTCGGCATTCATCACCTTCGCCGTCGCCGCCCCCCCGGGCGCATGCAGCGAGAGCGCATCGCAGTGCGGCAGCATCGCGCGCAGATCGCTGAAATAGGTCGCGCCCTCCTCCACCTCCGGCGCCGCCCGATTGCGCGCGGTATAAAGGATCTTCATCCCGAACCCGCGCGCGCGCCGCGCCATCGCCTGGCCGATCCGCCCATAGCCCACCAGCCCCAGCGTCTTGCCCGAGGCCCGGCGGCCCATCATCTCGCCCAGCCCGTAATGCACCCGCCACCCCTCGCGCATCACCCGGTCATACTCATAGCCCCGGCGAAACGCGTTCAACATCAGCATGAACGCCAAATCCGCGGTGCACTCCGTCAGCACATCCGGCGTATTGGTCATCGGCAACCCGCGCGCCTTGGCGGCCGGAATCTCGATGTGATCCGTGCCCACCGAGCAGGTCGCGACGATGCGGATATGCCCCGGCAACCGGTCGATCACGTCCTTACGAAACGGCAGATGCGAGGTGATCATCAGCGCATCCGCCCGATGCTCCGTCACCGCGCGGATCAGCGTATCCGCGTCCATATCGGCGCCGGTATACGGGCAGTCATATTCCTCATGAATGCGCGCCACGACATCGGGTGGAATCTGGCGGCTGACGATCAGGCGCGGCTTGCTCATCGATATGTTCCCCTTGCGTTGGCGCCGTTATGGCCAATCCAGCCACCGCTTCAAGGGGAAATCATCACGGGATAAGCGTCTTGTCCTGCACCGTCGTATCCTGCCCCATCACCGGATCAGCGATCGCCTCCGCCAGCGACTTCGCGCCCTTCCACTGCTCGGCCGGCCGTGTGGCACCATCGCTGCCCACCTGATCCAGCCCCCAGTAGATCTCCAGCCGATGCCCATCGGGGTCGCGGAACTCAACCGCGATCTGCACCCCCGCCCGCCGCCGCCCCTCGAAATCGATCTGCGCCGCATGCGCCCGCAAATGGTCCCGCGCGCGGATCACCTCATCGAGGCTCGCCACCTCGAACGCCATGTGGTGCAGCTCCGCACTGCTCGACGGCCCGCCACCCCCCACCAGCGCCACCCCGTGATGATCCGGGTTGAAGCGCAGGAACACCATGCCGCCGGGCATCATGTCCTCACCATAGATATCGGAGACCGACATCCCCAACACCTCGGTATAGAACCGCACGGAGGCCGCGAGGTCCGACACCTTGAGCACGACGTGCCCGATCTTCTGGATGCTGAACGGCACCCCCTTGGGGCGCTGGGCCCGCGGGATCACGTCAGCCCGCTGCGATACCGCCCGCCCAGCTCGGCATAATGCGTGGCGGTGCGTCCAAAGCGGGCGCGCGTATCCTCGTCCATCACCTTCCACAGCTTGGCCGGCGAGCCCGACCACAGCTCGTTCGGCCCGATCACCTTGCCCGGCGTCAGCAGCGAGCCGGCAGCCAGCATGCCGCCCTCCTCGATCACCGCGCCATCCAGCACCGTCGCGCCCATGCCCACAAACGCGCGGTCCTTCAGCGTGCAGGCATGGATGATGCAGGCATGCCCCACCGTCACGTCATCGCCGATCAGGGTGCTCTCCCGCCCGGCATTCACGTGAATGATCGTGCCGTCCTGGATATTGGTGCGCGCCCCGATGCGGATGAAGTTGGTATCCGCCCGCAGCACGCAATGAAACCAGATGCCGGATTTCGCGCCGATCGTGGCATCCCCGATGATCGCCGCGGTCGGCGCGATGAACGCATCCTCCGCGACCACGGGATACTTGCCCTCGAAGCCATACAAAGGGCCCATCAGGCGGCCGCCTTCTCGGCGATGGCGATATCGCCAAGCCCGAGCATCAGCCCGATATTCTGCACCGCCGCCCCCGAGGCGCCCTTGCCGAGATTATCGAGCCGCGCCACCAGGATCGCCTGCCCGCGCGCCTCATTGGCGAACACCCGCAGCTCCAGCACGTCGGTATCGTTCAGCGCCTCCGGCTCCAGCTTGGCATTCCCCGTCGGCGGCAGCACCCGCACCAGGCGCTGCCCGGCGAAATAGGCGGCGATCGCCTCATGCAAATCCGCCCCCTTGGGCGACCCGTTCAGCGTGTCGAGATGCAGCGGCACCGAGACGATCATCCCCTGCCGATAATGCCCGACCGAGGGCACAAAAATCGGCCGCCGCGTCAGCCCCGTATATTTCTGCGTCTCCGGCACATGCTTGTGCTCCATCCCAAGCCCATACAGCTCGAACGCCGGCCCGCCATCCGCATCATGCTCGCCGATCATCGCCTTGCCGCCGCCGGAATAGCCGGAGACCGCGTTGATCGTCACCGGATAGTCCGGGGCCATGATCCCCGCATCGATCAACGGCCGGATCAACGCCACCGCCCCGGTCGGGTAGCAGCCGGGATTGCTGACCTTGCGCGCATTGGCAATCCGGTCGGACTGCCCGGCGGTGAGTTCCGCGAACCCATACACCCAGGCCGGCGCCACGCGATGCGCGGTCGAGGCATCGAGCAGCCGCGGCGCCTGATTGCCCAGGCTATCCGCCAGCGCCACGCTTTCCTTGGCCGCCGCATCGGGCAGGCACAGCACCACGAGATCGACCTCGGCCATGATGTCCCGCCGCGCCGACGGGTCCTTGCGGCGATCATCGGCGATCGAGCGCAGATCCACACCGGGCACGCGGAGCAGGCGCTCGCGGATGCCGAGCCCCGTGGTCCCCGCTTCGCCGTCGATGAAGATCTTGCTGTGTGCCATGATGATTTCTCCTCACCCTGACCTAAAAGGCCCGCGCGGCCGAATGCAAGCGCGCCCTTGCCAAGGCGGCATTGCATGGATGCACAGGCTGCCCAGCACGGCCGCCCCCGCGCTGCCAACACCTCCGCCCACGCAATGCCCCCGCTCGAAAGAGCAGGGCATCGCGTGGTGTGCTGCAAAGCCGAACAGGCACGTTTAGCTCGCAATTCGCCCCAACCCGCGGCGGCGGCACCGCCGGGCGCGGCGCAACCCGCGCAACCCCGCCCAACACGCGCGGCGGCGGCGGAAATCCCGGCCCAACCACACGCCGCTCCACCACCACCGGCGCCTGCTCCACAACGCGCATAGGCGACCGCACGGACTCCGAGCGCTCCCCGCCCGCCCGCGGCGCCACCCCACGCCCACGTCGCCACCCCACGCCCACGTCGCCGCACCACCACCTCAGGCACCACCGGCCCCTTGGCGATCCGCGCCATGAGCGCCACAAAATCCCGCCCCCATTGCGTGAGCATCGCATGCAACACCCGCCCACCCGGCAGCCACCGCCACAACCCCCAGGGCGCCAACAACGCCACCAACAACCCGGCCACAGCTTCCCCCAGCAGAACCGCGGGATGCGGCTCGGCCTGGGTAGGCGCAGGGGAGGGGGCGTTCGTGTTCATGCTGTATATCTAATTCATACGTTAATTCGAATCAAGAGAAAAATAGCCGTTTCGGTGAAAAATTTTCTCTCTCCGCGCCATCGCAGGCCAGCCCAGCGGGGCGGCTAAGCGCAGCACACCCGCCACCCCCGCGCCGCCATCACCCTGCGCGAACCCCCACCGCATCCCGGTGTGCCGCCGCGCCACCTGATCACCAAACGTAGGATGCATAAGCGCAGCGCGACGCATCATTTGATCATTGT
>CAIYPH010000398.1 GCA_903928045.1 uncultured Rhodospirillales bacterium | reverse complement strand
GGGAAACCGATGAACCTCCTCCCGCGAAAATTGCCCAAGGACTAGCAACCGGAGAAGTGCGTCTTATTTATTGCGATTAGTTAACCAAACTCCCCACCATCTCGCCCATGTACGCCAACGGCATGAAACGGAACAAAAAGTCTTTTTGGTTCTTTTTGTTCACAAAAAGAACACCTTCACCCCGTCTTCAGCAAAAGCTGCTTCCAGATCATCGTCTCATCGAACAGCACAAACTCCCGCCGCACCCCACGCGGCCCGAACTCGGCGTGGCTGATCCCCATCACATGCACCTCCGCCCCCGAGGGTGCGCCGAACGCGCCCCACCCCGAGTGCCGCCCGGTCATCGACCAGCGCAGCGCCGCCCGTGGCGGCAGGCCGGGGTCGTCGCGCCCGATCTGGTGATGGATGGTGAAGGTCGCGGAAGGGAAGGCGGCCCGCAGCCCCATCCAGAAATGGTCGGCATCGGGCCGGCCATGGCCGGTGATCCCGCCGGGCAGTTCGAGTTGCACCGCGCGATCATAGTCGGTGGGGATGGTGGCGAAACCGGCGCCCATGATGCGGCTGAGGATATCGCCATAGCGCCGCCCGGCCGGATGGCTGTTCCCCGTGCCGTCATAAAGCCCGGCCCGATCGATCGCCGGCGAGAACGGCCGTGCCGCCCGCTCCGGCCCGCCTTCCCGGGCGATCTGGTCGGCGGTGTAGCGCTTCGCCTCCCATCCCATCTGCCGGATGATCGCCCCACTATCCCGCACCAGCCACTCGTCATAGATGATGTCGTCCCGCGCCGCGCAATCGGCGATCACCCGATAGACCAGCTTCCGCCCCGTCGCCGGACCATAGGCGCCATCACCGCTATGGGTCGCCGTCGAGAGGATCCGGTGCGAGGAGAGAAACCCGCCGCCCGCATAGTCCGACCAGATGACGTCCTCCCCGAGCAGCGTCCGATCGGGAAACTCCGCCAGCGTCGCCATGGTCGCCGCGATCACCGCCTGGTTGCCGATCGAGATTCCGCCGGGGTGCCGCACCGGGATCTCCGGATGATAATTGCCGTGCAGGGAGGCGATGTCGCGCCCCTCCCAGATCTGCGCGGTGACGCCGATGATATACCCCTCCGGACTGCCCCATTTCGCGTCAAACCCATCCATCACGCTCATCCCTTCACCGCCCCCTGCGTCAGCCCTGCGACAATTTGCTTCTGGAACGCCATCACCAGCACGAACAACGGCGCGGTGATCGACACCGCCGCCGCGATCGCCTCGATCTGCTCGGAGGCCCGCGAATCCCGGTTCAGGAACTGGGTAATCGCCGGCACCATTGTCATCGACTGCGAGTCCAGCAGCAAAGCGGTGACGAGATAATCGTTATAGGCGAGCAGAAAGGAGAACAGCCCCGCCGTGATCACCCCCGGCCACATCACCGGCATGATCACCCGCCAGAACGCCCCGAACGCCGTGCACCCATCCACCTGCGCCGCCTCGTCCAGCTCGGCCGGGATGTTCTCGAAAAACGAGCGCAGCATCCAGATCGTGAAAGGCTGGTTGATCGCCACCAGCACCACGATCACTGCCAAAGGTTGCCCATACAGCGTCGGCGCCCGGGCCGCGAACGGATGGAACAACCACCCGGTCGCCCCCCAGTCCCACAAAGGCTGTAGCCAGTGGGCGGAGTTGAGAAAGGCCGGCACATACCCGGTCACCAGCACGGAATGCGGGAGCGCCCGAAACACCAAAGCCGCGACCAGCAGCCAGAACGCCAACACACTCCTGGTCCTGGCCAACGCATATCCCGCCAGCGTCCCCACCGAGAGCGAGATCGTCACCACCCCGAAGGTCACCACCGCCGAGTTCAACAGATTGCGATAGAAATGCTGCGTCACCCACACCGCCCAGTAATGCTCGAAGGTAACGCCGATCCCCAACCCCCCACCCACCGTCTCCAGCGTTCGCGGCCCCAGCAACACGTCGAGCGGATTGCCCGACAACGCGTCGGCCGGCACCCGGAACGACATCACCGCCGTCCACAGCAACGGAAACGCCGCCACCACCACCCAGCCGATGACGAACACCCCAAGCACCAGCCGCAGCCCGGCCGGCAGACGCAGCGCCGCATTCATGCGCGGCCCCGCTGCTCACGCCAGGCGCGCGCGAGAATGGGCACCAGCAGCACGATCACCCCCACCATCGTCAGCATCGCCGAGGCCGAGGCCCGCGTTACCGCGCGATTGCCGGCCTGGTCCGGCGTCAGCAAATTGAAGGTGAGGAATTGCAGGGAAATCCGGTGCGCCTCGCTGGAGAAACCCACCACCTCGTCGAACACCCGATACGCGTCCATCAAATGGATCAGCGCGACGAACACGATCAGGGGCTTCAAATGCGGGATCACCACATAGCGCAGCCGCTCGAACCGCGAGGCCCCATCAATCAGCGCCGCCTCCAGCGCATCCTGGCTGACGGTCTGCAACGCCGCGTAGAACACCACGAAGGCGAACGGCGCCACGTGCCACACCCGATACACCAGCATCAGCACCTCGATCGTCCAGCCCTGTGCGAACATCGAGATGTGGCTGCCGGTCATCCAGCGCAGCGCGGCGGTGAGTATCCCATCGCCCATGAACAGCCAGCGGATCGACAGCGCGCCGATCACGGGGGTGACGATGAACGGCATCAGGGAGACGAATATCAGCGGCCCGCGCAGGGACCGCGCCATGGTGTTTACCGCCAGCGCGATCAGCAGCCCGAGCCCGATCACCGCCGGCAGGGTCACCAGCGTGAATGTCAGCGTGAAGCGCAGCGCCCGGTAGAAATCCACCGCCATCACCGCATCCCACCCGCCGCCACCCGGCGCCAAGGCCGCCCACACAGCGTCGGGCTGCAAAACCGTGCGATACGCCGCCAGCCCGATGAACGACGTCTCCCTCACCGGCTGCCCCGCCGCATCAAGCTTCGGGCGCGAGCGTTCCTCCGTCTTGCAGACCTGGCCGAGAAAGCCCGGCGTGCAACTCTCCACCTTCACGGTCTCGAACACGCTTTGGGTGGCGTGAAAGCTCTGCACAAAGACGAACACCAGCGGAAACGCGATGAAGACGAGCATCATCACCACGCTGGGCGCGACGAACCAGCCGAAGGTGCGCCCGTTCATCGAGGGATGGCGCGGTTACTTCACCAACCCCTGCTCGCGCGCCTTCACCAGATAGGCTGCTTCCATCGCCGCCAGGGTCTGCTCGACGGTCTTTTTCCCGGTGAGGAAGTCCGCGGCGTTATCGCCGATGGCGGTCATGGCGATGCCCATGGTGATGGTGGAGGGGTAAGGGGGTGCGCCGGCCATGGCGGTGGCGATGGCGCCTTCGGCGGCGCGGGCGGGGGTGAAGCCTTTGATGAGCCACACGGCGGCGCCGTTATTGGCCTTCACCATGTTTTCGTTGAGGGCCGCCACGCCGACGCGGAAGGCGGCTTCGGCTTCTACGTCCGGGATGTTTTTCGCGATGGCGAAGCCGTCCCACCACAGGGTCGAGGCGGGCTTGCCGCCGGCGACCGCGGCGGGGGAGGCGACCATGGCGATCTTGCCGACGACCTGGCTCTCCTTGGCGTCATCCATGGCGGCGGCGCGGGTGGCCCAGAGATGCGCGATGGCGATTTTGCCCTGCTGGAACTGCTTCTGTACGAAGGTGGATTCGGAGACGAGGTATTCGGGGTCGAGATAGCCGCTGATCGCCTTCATGGCATTGAGGGTCTTCACCCCGGCCTCGCCGTTGAAGGAGGGGGTATTGTCGGGTTTGGTCAGCGTGCCGCCGAAGCCGAGGAAGAGGTTGACGAAATCGAGCCCGATATCGAAGCCCGGCTTGAAGGTGGCGCCCATGGCGTAGGCCACCTTGCCGGAGGCCTTGATCTTGGCGGCGGCGGCCAGCACGTCGTCATAGGTTTTCGGCTGGGGGAGGCCGAGCTCGGCGAAGATGTCCTGGCGGTACATGAGGTGCTGCGAATTCACACTCATGGCGATCGCCATGATCTTGCCGTCGACGCGGATGAGCTGGTTGGGCGAGAGCGACTGGCCGAATTTCGCCACCAAATCATCGAGCGGGCGGATGGTGCCGGCGCTCAGCAGCGGCACGATGGTGCCGTTGGAGACGCCGCCGAGCTGGTAGAGCGAGGGGTTGGCGGCAAATGCGGCGGGCTGTTTGCGGCGGAATTCCTGATCCAGCTCGGACTGCACATTGCCGCATTCGGCCATGGCGGAGGTGACGGCCTTCCACGCCTCGAAGGCGGCGCTGAGCGTCTTCAGCGGCACGGTGTTGTGGTATGAACAGGCGGCCGAGGCCGGACCGGCGAGGCCCATAGCCAGCGTGGCGGCTACGATCAGACGCTTCATAATGTCGCTCTCCCCCTTTGATCGGTGCCGCATGCTGGCAGAGCCTGCATGCGCATTCAAGGCAGACCGAGCCTTCGCGCCCGATCGACGAAACTCGGATAGTCCATCGCGGGCCCGGGCAGATGCAGCCGCACCCAGCCGGCCCGCCACGGGCAATCCCGCGCGCGGCGCAAGGCCCGACGCGGATGCAGGAGCATCTCATGCCATGCCATGCGGTTGATCGCCGGAAGATGCCCGGCGCCCTGCGGCCCGTTGATGAAGGGGATGGCGTTGATGGCGCGCACCGCCGCCTGGTCCGGCGTGGTCAGCAGGGGCAGCATGTCATGCAGCAGGGTGGTGGCGGACATCGTCGACCAGGCACCGGCGAGCATGGCATCGAGCGCATCGAACTCCGCGAGCACCCCATCGGCGATCGCGGTGAAGGCGGCAGCGCGGGCGGGGTCGTCTTCGGCGAAGCGCGGCTCAATGCGCCCACCGCGCCGCTCATAGCCGGTCACGCTGCCATGGGGCGCGGAGAAGAACAGCTCCGGCAGGGCGTAGCCATCCATCACGCGCGCCATCAGCGGCGACGGATCGCCGAAGCGGAACAGGGTGCAATGCGTGGTCGCCGGCGTGATACCCGGCCTTAGGGC
>CAIYPH010000397.1 GCA_903928045.1 uncultured Rhodospirillales bacterium | reverse complement strand
GCGGCTATGGCGCCGCCGCCGGCGGCTACACCACCGGCGGCGGCGGGCTTGGCGCGGGTGGCGCCATATTCGTCCAGCAAGGCGGCTCTCTCATCCTCGGCAGCGGGCAAATTGCCGGCAACATCGTCACTGGCGGCGGTCCGGCCGGCTACACCCAGGGCGCGGCCTTGGGTGCCGGGTTGTTTCTCCAATCCGGCGCCCGGATCGCGCCCGGCGCCACGCTCACCCTGGCCGACGGCGTCGCCGGCCCCGGCACGATCGATCTCGGCCAGGGTGCCATCCTGCTGCCAGGCCTGGCCGGCGCCACCACCAGCTACAGCCCGGCCACTCACCTCTTCACCGCGACCGGCGGCACCCTCTCCGCCCGCTTCACCCTGGCCGCCGCGCCGGTGGCGATGGTCGACGGGCCCGATCTGCTCGTTGCCGCCGCCTGCTACGCCGAGGGAACCCGCATCGCTACCGAGGCCGGCGAGCGCCCGATCGAGACGATCCGGCCCGGCCAGCGTGTGCGCTCCGCCTTCGGCGGCCTGGTGGAGGTGATCTGGGTCGGGCGCCGCCGCGTGCACCCCGCGCGGCACCGCCGGCCGTGGGATGTCGCCCCCATCCGGCTGCGCGCGGGCGCCATCGCCGGCGGCGTACCGTCGCGGGACCTCGTGCTGTCCCCGGACCATGCGATCCGCGTCGGGGATGCGCTGATCCCCGTGCGCTATCTGGTGAACGGCGCCACCGTCGTGCAGCAAATGCGCGAGACGCTGGTCTACTGGCACATCGAAACCGCGCAGCACGATTGCGTCCTGGCCGAAGGCCTCGCCGCCGAAACCTACCTCGACACCGGCAATCGCGCGGCCTTCGAGGGCCACGGCCCGGCGGTCGCGCTGCACCCAGCCTTCGCCAGGGCGGCCTGGGAGGCGGCGGGATGTCTGGAACTGCTGGTCGATGGCGCGCAACGGGCCGCGGCCCATGCCGCGTTGCGGGCGCGCGCTCTTCAGCTTGGCTACGTCGTAACCCAGGATCCCGCCCTCCGGCTGCAACGGGACTCGCGCGGCGTGCGCCTGCTCAGCCGCGCCTGCGTGCCGGCCGAGCATGACGCCGGCTCGCCGGACCATCGCCCGCTCGGCGTCGCGGTCGCGGCCCTCACGCTCGATGGCAGGAATCTGCCGCTCGTTGACCCGCGTCTCGCCGGCGGATGGCACACCGCGGAACCGGGCTGGCGCTGGACGACGGGCGATGCTCTGGTGCTCACGCCGCCCGGTGCGCGACTGGAGGTGCGCCTCGCGCCTATCTGCGCCAGCTACTGGGTCGATCCGACTAGGGAACAAGAAAAGCCCAAAGTCGCATTTCCGATGAATGTAGCCCCCACCACTCTTGAAAATCGGTGACAAGGCGAGGCTAATCCCGAATAAGTGAAACCCGCGGCGGGAACCATGATCAGGTTGCGCCGGGTGCCGTACGAATCGAACGGAACAGCGAGCGAGCTGGGGGACGAAGCACGATGTCTGGAACGACTTTCTCAGTGGGCTCGGCAGCCCAGCTAAACTCCGATATCGATCTCCTTGCCGGCAGCACGCTTGCCAACACCATCAACCTCACCGGCGCGATCTCGCTCTCGGCCGATCTCGAAGGCGTCGATCTCGGCGCCGGCGGCAGCCTGGTCATCAATGGCGGCGGCTTCTCGATCGACGGCGGTGGCACGAGGCGCGGCTTCCTGGTGTTCTCCGGTAGCGTCGTCTTCAACAATGTCACGATCCAGAACACCACCGCCAAGGGTGGCGCGGGCGCGCCTGGGTCCTATGCGGGGGGCGGCGGCGCCGGTCTCGGCGGCGGCCTGTTCGTGGCCGGGCTCAACGTGGTCAACGGGGTGACGCTGACCACCGGTGCCTCGGTGACCCTCAACAACGTCAACTTCACCAACACCCAGGCGATCGGCGGCGCCGGCGGCCGGGCCGTGAGCAGCGGCGGCTATGGCGGTGGCGGTGGCATGGGCGGCGCCGGCGGCGGCACCACCTACACGCCGGACGTCAGCGGCTTCGGCGGCACCTCGTCGCCCTGGCTGCCCGGCGGCGGCGGCGGAATCGGCAGCACGGCCTTCGGTGGTGCCTATCAACAGGCCGGCGGCGCCGGCATCATGCCCGGCGAACCCAGCGGCGGCGCCGGCAGCCCGGCGCTCGGCTCCTATGCCGGCGGCGGCAAGGGCGGCGGCGGCGGCAATGGCCCGTTCCCCGGGGTCGGCGGCGGCGGTGGCGTGGGCGCCTACATCTCGGCCAGCGGCCTTGGCATGGGCGGCTTCGGCGGCGGCGGCGGCGGCAACGGGTCGAATGGGCCCGCCAGCGCCAACGGCGTGGGTGGCCCGGGCGGCAACGGCGGCTTCGGCG
>CAIYPH010000396.1 GCA_903928045.1 uncultured Rhodospirillales bacterium | reverse complement strand
GTCCTAGGCCTCTAGACGAACGGGACAGCGAGGCAGGCGCACCTTCTAGGGCGGCTTGGCGGGAACATCAAGCGCCCTTTTTGCATCGCCGCTTGACCGCCCCCCCCACCTCGCCCCCATAAGCATGCAACGTCACACGCCTACCGGAGGAACCACCATGCGCGCCTGGGCCGTCGTCAAGAATGAAGCTCCCCTCGAAGAGATTGAGCTGCCCACCCCCGAGCCCCAGGGCACCGAGGTGCTGCTCGAGACCACCTATTGCGGCGTCTGCCACTCCGACCTGCATATCTGGGAGGGCCGCTATGATCTCGGCGGTGGCAAGGTGATGAACCTCACCGATCGTGGGCTGACCCTGCCGATCGCCATGGGCCACGAAATCGTCGGCCGCGTCGTCAAGCTCGGGCCGCAGGCCACGGGCGTGAAGGTCGGCGATATCCGTATCGTGTTCCCCTGGGTCGGCTGCGGCACCTGCGCGGCTTGCCTCGCTGACGAAGACAACATGTGCCTCACGCCGAAGTCCCTCGGCGTCTACCAGCACGGCGGCTACGCGACCCACGTGGTGGCGCCGCATCCGCGCCATCTCGTGGATCCCGGCAATGTCGATCACGCGGTGGCCGCCACCTATGCTTGCTCGGGCATCACGGTGTTCTCGGCGATCAAGAAGGTGATGCCGCTGCCGGCCGATGAGCCGATCGTGCTGGTCGGCGCCGGCGGGCTGGGGCTCAACGCCATCGCCGTGCTGCGGGCGATGAAGCACCGCAATATCGTCGTGGTCGACATCTCCGCCGAGAAGCGCGCGGCCGCGGAAGCGGCGGGTGCGACCAAGACGGTGGATGGCTCGGGCGAGGGCGTCACCAAGCGCATCATTCAGGCCTGCGGCGCCCAGCCGATCGCCATCATTGATCTGGTGAACGGCACCGCCTCCGCCCGCTTTGCCTATGACGCGCTGCGGAAGGGCGGCAAGCTGGTGCAGGTTGGCCTGTTCGGCGGTGAGCTGATGCTTTCGCTGCCGCTGATGCCGATCCGCGCGCTGACGGTGCAGGGCTCCTATGTCGGCAACGTGAAGGAGCTGCGTGAGCTCGTCGCCATCGCCCAATCCGGCGAGCTGCCGGCACTGCCGGTGACGACGGTGCCGCAGCGTGACGCCGACTCGGCGCTGATGCGCCTGCGCGACGGCAAGGTGACCGGACGCCTCGTCCTCAAGTCGGACGTCGCCTGATGAACGCCCTGCATCGCCGGATGGTGCTGCGCCGTCGCCCCTCCGGCGAGCCGCTGCCCGAGGATTTCGAGATCACCGAAGGTCCGGTGCCCACACCGGGCCCGGGCGAGGTGCTGACGCGCACCATTTTTCTGTCGATCGACCCCTATATGCGCGGGCGACTGGCCGACCGGGCCAGCTATGCCGCACCGGTGCAGATCGGCGAGGTGATGACCGGCGAGACCGCCGGCGAGGTGATCGCCTCCCACCACCCCGGCTTCGCGCCGGGGGATCTGGTGGTCGGCTCGCGCGGCTGGCAGAGCCACTGCATCAGCGCGGGGGACACCCTGACCAAGCTCTCGCGCGACGCGCCCTTGCAGGCCTTCCTCGGCGTGCTCGGCATGCCCGGCACGACCGCCTATTCCGGCATGAAGGATATCGGCCAGGTAAAGGCGGGGGAGACGGTGGTGATTTCCGCCGCCTCCGGTGCGGTCGGCTCGGTGGCCGGGCAGATCGCCAAGCGGGCAGGGGCCCGTGTGGTCGGCATCGCAGGCGGGCCTGATAAGTGTCTGTGGGTGCAAGAAACCCTGCGCTTCGATGACTGCGTTGACCACCGCGTGCCGCACCTCGCTCGTGCCCTCGCCGATGCCTGCCCCAACGGGATCGACGTCTATTTTGAGAATGTCGGCGGCGATGTGCAGAACGCCGTGTTCGGCCTGCTGAACCCCTTCGCCCGCGTCATCATGTGCGGGATGGTCGCGCAGTACAATGAGAGCACCATGCCGGCCGGGCCGAATCTCGGCTTCGTCGTCGGCAAGCGTGTGCGGATCGAGGGGCTGATCGTCTCCGACAAGCCGGAACGCTTCGCGGAATGGAGGGCGCTTGCCAGCCCCTGGGTGAGCGAGGGCAGCCTGCACTACCGCGAGACCGTGATCGACGGCCTGGAGAACGCCCCGCAGGCGCTGCAGATGGTGCTGAGCGGCGGCAATTTCGGCAAGATGCTGGTCCGGATCGGCGCCGACGCATGAGGCTGACGCCTGGCTCCCAACCGGGAGCCAGGCTCAGTTGAGGCGGATCTTCTCGCCGGTTGCCGTGAGTTCGGCCGGCTCGCGGGTCAGCCGAACCGGGGCGGCCGCCACGGGGCGCTCCGTCGCGATAGCCGGCACGCCGGGTTGGCGCGGCGTCCGAGCGGTCGCCGCGGTGGCACGCAGCAGGCTGGCCACGAAGGAGCGGCCCCACACCACCGGCGAGCGATGCTCGATCGCCTCCCACAGCGAGCGCCAGCGGGACTGCCGCTCGGCGAGGCCCATGCGCAGCGCCTGATCGAGCGCGTCGGCCATGGCGTCGGTGTCGTGCGGGTTCACCAGCAGGGCGGCATCGAGCTGGCGGGCGGCGCCGGCGAAGCGGGAAAGTACGAGTACGCCGGGGTCGGCCGGGTTCTGGGCGGCGACGTATTCCTTGGCGACCAGGTTCATGCCGTCACGCAGCGGTGTCACCAGGCCGACGCGGGAGAGCCGCATGTAGCCAGCCACCGCTTGGCGCACGGTGGGGCGCGAGAGCAGGCGCAGCGGTACCCAGTCGGGCTCACCGAGGTCGGCGTTCAGCCCGCCCGCCTCATGGTCAAGATCGTCGCGCAACTCCTTGTAGCTGACCACTTCCTTGCGCGAGGTGGCGGCGATTTGCAGCAGCGTGACGTTGCGGCGGATGTCATCGTGCTTCTCGAGCAGGCGTCGATAGGCCCAGAGGCGCTGCATCAGCCCCTTGGTCGGGTCCAACCGGTCGACGCCGAGGATCAGCTTCTTGCCGAGCAGGCTGGTCTTGAGCCGCTGGCAGACTTCGGACTGCTCCATCTCCGCGGCCATGCGGGCGAAGGAATGCGCCTCGATCTCCACCGGGAACACGCCGAGGCGCACGCGCCGGCCGGCATACATCAGGGTGGTCGGCGAGGTCCGCGTCGCGCCGGCGAAGCTCACCGCGGCGGCGGCGAAATTGCCCATGTCGTTGTCGGTCTGGAAGCCGATGAGGTCGGCGGCCAGTAGGTCCCGCACCAGGCTCGCCACTTCCGGCGCCGCGCCCAGCACGTCCGGCGAGGCGAAGGGGATGTGGAGGAAGAAGCCGATCGGATTCTTCACGCTGCGGGCGCGCAGCGCGGCGGCGAGCGGGATGAGGTGGAAGTCGTGCACCCAGATGAGGTCACCGGGCTGGATCAGGGTGGCAAGCTGCATCGCGAAGCGGTCATTCACTGCGCGGTAGACCTTGGCGTCCCGCCGGTCGAACTTCATCATCTCGGGCATGGTGTGCAGCAGCGGCCACAGCATGCCGTTGGAGAAGTTGTTGTAATAGCGAGTATGTTCCTCGGGCGTGAGGTCGATCGTCGCGTAGTCGACCGCGCCGGCGCTCTCCACCTTGGGCTCCGTGGCGGCCTCGGGCGAGACGATGCCCGACCAACCGAACCACAGCCCGCCACGCTTCTCCATCAGCCCGTCGAGGGCCACCGCCAAACCGCCGGCCTGTTGCCCGGCGGAGGGGAGGGGGACGCGATTTGACACGACAACCAGGCGATTCATCGGTAGCCCCTGACGCGAGATAGGTTCGATGAGGAGAGATTGCCCGGCAGAAGTGGCGAGATAACGGCAGAAACGGGCCGTAGCGCCCTAATCGGAAAAATAATCTAGAGCCCCAGCGCGGCGCGGGCGGCGGCCACTTCGGCCTCGTCGCGATAGCCGATGAGGATGCCCATTTTCACCTGGGCGCCATCGGCATAGCCGGCGATGCGGGCATCCGGCATGGTGATGCGGGCGTGGTCGCGCAAAGCCCAGTCCAGCAGCAGTGCAGATAATCTCGCACATTCAGCGCCGTAGCGTGGATCATTGCCGAGCTCTCTCAACTCGTCGGGGTCGGCGGCGAGGTCGTAGAGCATCGGGCGGTAGCCGGTCGCATGGATGTATTTCCACCGCCCGTCGAACACCATGAACAGCCGGCAGTCCGGAATGGGCTGGCCGAGCGTGATCCGGGCGGGCTGCATGGCGTAGTCGTATTCGCTGAACACCGCGCCGCGCCAGCGCTCCGGCCGGTGCCCGTGAAGCCAGGGCAGCAAGGAGGCGCCCTCCAGAATATGGCGCGGGGGCGTGCCGCCGAACCACTCGATGAAAGTGGGCGCCAGATCGATCGCCTCCACCAGCGCGTCGCATACGCTGCCGCGGGTAGCGTCGGCGGCGGGGGAGGGATCGGCGATGATCAGCGGGACTTTGGCGGAGCAGTCATGGAACAGGTCCTTCTCGCCGAGCCAGTGGTCACCGAGATAATCGCCGTGATCGGAGGTGAAGACGATCATGGTGCTGTCGGTCAGCCCGCGTCCCTCGAGGAAGGCGAAGAGCAGGCCGAGTTGGTCGTCGATCTGCTTGATGAGGCCCATATAGGCGGGGATCACGGTCTCCCGCACGCCGTCATCCGAGAAGTTGCGGGAGACGCGGAAATCCATGAACGCTTGGTAGACCGGGTGCGGATCGTCGCGCTCCGCTTCGGCACGCACCGGGGGCGGCACGTCGGCGGCGCCATACATGGCGTGGTAGGGGGCGGGCGCGATGTAGGGCCAGTGCGGCTTGATGTAGGAGAGGTGCAGGCACCAAGGACGCCCATCGGCCTGCGCGCCGTCGATGAAATCCATCGCGCGGCGGGTCATGTAGGGGGTCTCGGAGTCCTCCTCGGCGACGCGGGCGGGCTTATCGGCATGGGCGAGCAGCCAACCGTTCTGGATGCTGCCGTCATCGGCGGCGCCGGAATTGGCCCAGCGCTCCCAGGGGTTTGGCCCGTCATAGCCCTTGTCGCGCAGGTACGTGTCGTAGCGCGGGCGGGGCGAGGCGTCGGGGTGCAGCCCGTCATCGCGCTCATAGGGCTCGAAGCCGCATTGGCTTTCGAGCACGCCGATCACGCTTTTCGGGTCCACCCCGAGCCGCGCCATCCCCTCGATATCGGCCTGCATGTGGGTCTTGCCGACCAGCACGTTGCGCACGCCGAGGGCCTGGAGATGCGTGCCCAGGGTCGGCTCGCCGACGCGGAGCGGAAAGCGGTTCCAGTTGGCGCCGTGGCTGCGCATGTAGCGCCCGGTGTAGAAGCTCATGCGCGAGGGGCCGCAGACCGGGGACTGCACGTAGGCGCGGGTGAAGCGCAATCCGCGGGCGGCGAGCGCGTCGATATTGGGCGTGTGCAGCGCCTTGTGGCCGGCACAGCTCAGATAGTCCCAGCGCAGCTGGTCGCACATGATGAAGAGGATGTTCTTGGTTTTGCTCATCTTGTCGTCCCCTGCGCTGGGCCGTGCGGCCTAGATATAGTCCATCCGGCCGCCATCCACCGTCAGCACCTGGGCGGTGAGCCAGCGCGAGGCGGGGGCGGCGAGGAAGGCGACGGCGTTGGCGATGTCCTCGGCCTCGCCCATCGTGCCGGTCATGGTCATGGCGTTGAAATGCGCCTCGATCGCCGCCCATTCCCCAGCGGTCTTGCCGCCCTGGGTCATGTCGGTGCGGATGAAGCCGGGGGCGACGGCGTTGCAGGTGATGCCGTGCGGGCCAAGTTCGAGGGCGAAGCGTTTGGTGAGGATGTTCACCTCCGCCTTGGTCGCAGCGTACCAGGCATTGCCCGGCATTTTGGTGCCGAAGGAGGCGATGGAGCTGATATTGACGATGCGGCCGTATTTGCGGGCCCGCATGCCCTCCATCACCGCACGCACGGCGTGGATCACCCCATCGACATTCACCGCCCGCAGCCGGGCGAAGCCCTCGCTATCCCACTGGTCAAGGGTGCGCAGCCAGCCGATGCCGGCGGAGTTGACGAGGATGGTGACCGGACCGAGTTCGGCCTCGGCGCGGGCGGCCATGGCCTTGACCGCGGCGGCGTCAGCCACGTCGGCCTGCACGGCGATGGCGCGGGCGCCGAGCACCTTGATCGCCGCCACCGTCGCCTCCGCGGCGTCCGGCCGGGCGGTATAGTTCACGCAGACCGCCACCCCCTGGGCCGCCAGCGCGAGGGCCGAGGCGCGGCCGAGGCCACGGGCCCCTCCG
>CAIYPH010000395.1 GCA_903928045.1 uncultured Rhodospirillales bacterium | reverse complement strand
CGCTGGGTGGACTATGCGGGTGAACCCGAGGCGACCAAGGTGCCGCCGGAGTGGCATGCCTGGCTGCATTATACGATCGATGCGCCGATCGCCGAGACCGGCAAGCGCATCTGGCAGAAGCCGCATTTGCCCAATCCGACCGGCACCGCGGAAAGCTACCGTCCCCCCGGGCATGACTATGCCGGCGGCGCGCGCGCGGCTGCGAGCAGCGACTACGAATCCTGGACCCCCGGGTCCTGATTCCGGCCCGCTGATGGCCCAGCGCAATCTGACGGAGTTGCTGGCGGGGGCGGCGGTATTGCTGGTCGCGGCCGGGTTCCTCGGATACGCGGTGGTCAATACCGGCCGCAGTCCCGTGTCCGGGTACCCTCTTCACGCCAAGTTCGACCGGATCGACGGCTTGGCGGTGGGATCCGACGTTCGGCTGGCTGGGGTGAAAATCGGCACCGTGTCGGCGGCGGGGATCGACCCCAAGACCTTCCAGGCCACGATCACTTTCTCCGTGCTGTCGAGCCTCAAGCTGCCGAAGGACTCCAGCGCCGAAATCACTAGTGACGGCCTCCTCGGCGGCAAGTTCCTCTCCATCGTTCCCGGCGGAGACGAGAAGATGCTGGCCAGCGGCGGCGAGGTGGCGATCACCCAGTCGGCGGTCAGTTTCGAGCAATTGTTGGGGAAATTTATTTTCAGTGTCAGTGACTTGAGCAGCAACGTGCAGAAGCAACTGCAACAGCAGGCACCGAAATGAGCGCACTCCCGCAGGTCTGGCCGCAGCCGGATGGCGCGCCCATATCGTGCCGTGAGAAACTCAAGACACTTGCCGAGAATTATGCCGAGCTGTCACAGGTGATGCAGGACGCCTTCGAGGATGCGGTGTTGATGGGCGTCGACGAGGCCGCCATGCGCAAGATCCTGGCCGATATGGCGGGGTCCCTCGTCAGCCCGAAGCGGCCCCGCGGCGGCGCATGAACCGCCGGGCAGCGGCGCTTGCCGCCGCGATGCTGGCCGGCCCGCTGGTTACAAGCCTGGCCGCGCAAACCCCGCAGCGGCCACCGGGCCTCACCCCTTTGGGCCCGGTGCAGGCCCCGCGGCCCTCGGCTCCAACCCAACCCATGGTGATTCCCGGGCAGGACCCGCCCGCCCCGATCCAGTCGCAGTCCCTGCCGTCCCTCACCGCGCCCGATCCGGCCTATATCGTACCCCCAGCCGGGGCGGTGAAACCCGCCGCCCCGGCCCCGACGGCGCCCCCCGCACAGGCATCCGCGCCCGCGGCGGCGCCATCGCCGCTCTCCGGCGACTGGCAAAGCCGCCCCGGCGTCGAACTGCGCGGCCTCGACAAGGTAACCGCGCGCTCCACCGTCTTGACCGGCAAGGTGGGCGAGACCCTGCGCTATGGCACGCTCAGCATCACCCTGCGCGGCTGCGTCACCCGCCCGCCCGACCAACCCGCCGACGTCGCCGCGTTCCTCGAAATCACTGACCGGGGCTCAGCCGCTCCCGTTTTTCGCGGCTGGATGATCGCCTCTGCCCCGTCTTCCGCCATCATCGAACATCCTGTCTACGACGTCCGCGTCGCCGCATGCCGGCCGTGACGCCAGACCTGCCGCCCCACGCGGCGTTGCTGCTGGACCTCGATGGCACGCTGATCGATATCGCGCCCACCCCTGACAGCGTGGTGGTTCCGCAGGATTTGCGGCTAAGCCTGAGTTGCCTTCGTGTGGCTTTGAACAACGCGGTGGCGGTCGTCACCGGCCGGCCGATCGAGCAGGTCGACCATCTCCTCGGCGACCTCCCTTACGCGGTCGCCGGCGAGCATGGCGGTGCCATCCGCCATGCGCCGGGCGAACCCATCGTGCGGGCACCGCTCGCCGAACCGCCTCCCGAATGGATCAGGGCGGCCGAACGCGCGGCCGCAGCGCAACCCGGCGTGCTGCTCGAACGCAAGGCGCGTGGCTTCGTGCTGCACTACCGCCTCGCCCCCGCGGCCGGCGCGGCGATGGAGGCCGTGATGCGCGCGCTGATCGCCGGGGAGGAGGCCCGTTTCACCATTCTGCCCGCACTGATGGCGTGGGAGCTCAAGCCGCGCGGCGCTGACAAGGCGACCGCGGTGCGCGCGTTGATGGCGCGTCCGCCATTCGCCGGCCGGACGCCGGTCTATATCGGCGATGACGTCACCGATGAGGACGGCATGCGCGCGGCGCGCGACCTCGGGGGGATCGGCTGGCGGGTGCCGGAGGTGTTCGCCGATGCGAGCGGCGTTCGCGCCTGGTTGGCCCAGATCGGCTAGTTCGACCGCCGCGGCCAATCAGCGCGGCTTGCGCCACCACCGTCCCGTCCAGTCGATGCGATGCAGCGGGGCGCGAATGCGGTGGCGGGCGCGGAAATCGTCGACGGCGCGCGCACAGGCGGCGAAGATGTAGCCGTTGACCGTCACAAAGCCACCGGGGCTGAGGCGCGGGTAGAGGGCCTCGAGAGCCTGCATGGTTGAGCCGTAGAGGATCCCGTCGAGTCGGATGACGGCGAAGCGCTCCGCGGGGATGGTGGCGAGGGTATCGGCGAACCAACCTTCCACGAACCGGACCTGGCGGTCGAGCAGCCCGTAGTGGCGGAAGTTCTGCTCTACCACACGGAGCGGAACCGCCAGGGCGGCAACCCCGTGGTGCCCGTCACCGGCATCATGCGGGTAGGCCGGGTCGGGCGGCGGCGGACCGGCGAAGCTGTCAGCGGCCCAAACGAGGCGGGCGATATCGCCATATGCGGCCAGCACGCCGCGTAGCAGGATCGCGCCACCGCCGCGCCACACTCCCGTTTCGATGAAATCACCGGGAATGCCCTCCTGCAGTGCCGCCTCAGCGAGGAGGCGGAGGTTCGCCAGCCGATTGCCACCCATCATCGATGGCGCGGTGGCCGGCCAGTCCACTCCCTCGGTGCGGCGCACCAGATCGAAGGTCTCGGGCACGCCCGGGGCGATATTGGGATCGTGCCACAGGGCGCCGGTCATGCTGCGCTCGAGGAGGTCGAGATAGCGCTCGGCGGCGTGCGGTGCGGGTCGCAGGACCGGGATATCCGGGGCGGGTCGCGGGGGGAGGAACCAGAAATAGGAGTCCTCGAAGGTATCCACTGCCTGCACGGCGTAGTCAGCGTCGCGTGGCACCGCGCTCTTGGTTTCGCCATAGCGGTCGCCGGTGAAGCCGCGTTCGACATGGGTGAAGGGCAGCTGAAGCTCGAATTCGCGGCCGACGAAATCGCTGTAGGGCTGCTCTGCCAAGGCGCGAAAGCGGGCGACGGCGCTGCCGGCGATGACCTGAATGGCGGTTTCGGGGAAGCCGAAAAGCGGGCACCACATGGCGGTCCAGCCGTCAGTGAGGTTGTTCACATAGGTGCGCACGCGCTGACTGATGAGGAATGTATCGCTCTCGATGTGGATGATCTTGTCGAACTCGCCGGCTTCGGCGTGGCGCGCGGCATGGCAGAAGGAGCGATACCAGCCCGGGAAATCGTGAACGTGGTGGCGGCCCAGCCGGTCCGGGAAATGATGCAGGAGGATGCGGCCTGGGTGAGGCGCGGCGGAGTCGACGATCCTGATGTCGTCCCAGTAGGGCAGCACCGGTGATCCGTCATCGACCATGAGGATCTGGTCGGCGATGAGGTCACTGGCGAGCACCGCGTCGAGCCAGCGGCGGTAGCGGCGCTCCCAGACTTCGAGGTTCCCCGCGAAGGCGGTGCAGAAGACGAGGGTTCGCATCGTCCCCTTAGGTCATGGTGGCGCGTTGATATTGCGGCATCAGGTCTAGCGGTGCGCCGAGATGCCTCGCCGCGCGGAGCGGCCAAGCCGGGTCGGCCAGCATCGCGCGGCCGATCAGCACGAGATCGGCCCGATCATTGGCGATGATCTCGGCGGCGTGCTCCGGCGCGGTGATCAGACCGACGGCGCCGCTCGCGAGCCCCGCCTGGTGCTTCACCGCCTCGGCGAAGGGCACCTGGTAGCCCGGGTGCAGCGAGGGGATCTTCGGCCCCACCGCCGCCGCGCCGCCGGAGGAGCAGTCTATCAGATCGACCTTGCCGGTCGCCTTGAGGCGACGGGCCAGTTCCACGGTATCCGCGAGCGTGATGCCGCCTTCCATCCAGTCCACCGAGGACAGACGCACAAAAAGCGGCAGGTCATCCGGCCATTCGCCGCGCACGGCCTCGATCATCTCGAAGAGGAAGCGCGAGCGGCCGGTGAGGTCACCGCCATAGGCGTCGGTGCGGCGGTTGGAGATCGGCGAGAGGAAGGAGTGGCCGAGATAGCCGTGGGCGCCATGCAACTCGATCACCTTGAAGCCGGCACGCCGCGAGCGGGCCGCGGCGGTCGCGAACTGGCCGATGATTTCGGCAATCCCCGCTTGGGTAAGTTCGCTCGGCACCGTGTAGCCATCGCCGAACGCGATGGCGCTGGGGCCAACCGGCTGCCAGCCGCGCGGATCGCTCAGCGGGATCGGCTTGCCGCCATGATAGGGTGCCGACGTGCTGGCCTTGCGGCCGGCATGCGCGAGCTGGATGCCGGGCACCGCGCCGCCGCTGGAGATCAGCTTCGTTACGCGGGCGAGAAACGCCTCGTGCGTGTCGTTATAAATACCGAGGCAGCCCGGCGTGATGCGCCCGATCGCCGAAACATGGGTCGCTTCAGTAAAGACGATACCGGCGCCGCCCATGGCACGCGCGCCGAGGTGCTGCACATGCCAGTCATCCCCAAGCCCGTCGGTGGCGCAGTACTGGCACAACGGCGCCAGCGCGATGCGGTTGCGCGCGGTGACGGAGCGGAATTCGATGGGCTGGAACAGCTTGGGCACGGCCATGGCGGCTTCCTCTTAGGGGCGGACGTCTCGGGTTAGCCGGGTGGTCGCGGAGAGGCAAGCGGGCAGTTGACGTTCGCCGTTATGCGAGCGCACGAATTGGTCATCAGGTTGACGAGGAACATGATGATACGAAGCTTCAACCCATCCGATCCCGTCCAAGCCACGCCGCGCGGGCTGCCGCCGATGCAGATCCATTGCATCAACCTGGATCGCAGCACGGATCGGCTGGCGGCCTTTGCGCGCGTCAACGCCCATCTGCCCGATATTATCCGCGTACCTGCCGCCGAAGGTGCAACGCAGGATCGCGCGGAGCTGATCACGACCGGGGTGATCGAGGACAGTGTGCCCTATTCGGCGGGCGCCATCGGCTGCGCTCTCTCTCATATCGCGTTGTGGCGGCATGCGGTCGCGTGCCAAGCGCCACTGACCATCGCCGAGGATGACGCGGTGTTCTCCCATGACGCCGGCGCCCACTTCGCTGCCTTGTCGGCGACGCTGCCGGCCGATTGGGAGTATGTCGCCTGGGGGTACGGGTTTCACAATTTTATCTGGATCGAGACCTTGCCGGGGATTTCCGCTACTGAAATCCGCTTGCACCAAGGCGGCCTTCAGGAAGGGTTCGATCACTTCCAGGCCAGCACGCTGCGACCGTCTTTGTTCAGACTGCGACATATGTTCAGCACCCTGTGCTACTCGGTCAGCCCGCGCGGGGCGCAGCGGCTGTTGGATTTCTGTATCCCGCTGAGTGCAGAGCACATTGGGTTCCCCGACTTTGGGATTGTCATCGACAACCTGGGAATTGACTGCAAGATGAACGGGATCTGGCCGTCGATGAGCGCGCACATAGCGCTCCCGCCGATCGCGATTGCCTCCCTCCAGACCTCGACGATTGGCTGAGCTCCCGCGTTGTTTGACGCTGAGCCGGCATGCGGCTTAAGCAACGCGCCAGACAGGAGAGACCAGCATGCGGCTCAGGGACAAAGTGGCGATCGTGACCGGCGCCGGTGGCGGCTTCGGCGAGGGGATCGCGCGGGAGTTCGTCAACCAGGGCGCCAAGGTGATCGTGG
>CAIYPH010000394.1 GCA_903928045.1 uncultured Rhodospirillales bacterium | reverse complement strand
GGATGGAGCCGGTGGGGTTCTGGATGGTCGGGATGGTGTAGAGGAACTTCGGCACCACCCCCTGCGCCTTGAGGTTGGCCAGCGTCTCCGCCAGCGAATCGACGATGATCCCGTCATCGTCGAGCCGCACCGGCAGCACTTTCGCGCCGAGCTTGCGGAAGCGGTTGATGGCGCCCTGGTAGCAGAATTCCTCGATCAGCACGGTATCGCCGGGGTTCACCAGCAGGGCGCTGACCAGGTCGATCCCCTGGCCGGAGCCCGAGGTGATCAGCACGTTCTCGGCGGTCACGTTGATGCCGCGGTGGCGGGAGAGCTTGTCGGCCACGAATTCGCGCAGCGGCGGGTAGCCCTGCGGACCCTGGCCCATATTATAGATGGCGAGCATGTGCCCGTCGCGGCGGATCACCTCGGCGGCGGCGGCGGCGAGTTTCTCGGAGGGGATCTGCGTCGGGTCGTTGTTGCCGCCGATGAAGTAGAAGGGCGGGAATCCGCCGAATCGCGGCCCGCCGGCCGGCAGGTTGCTGGTGAACAAGTTGCTGTAGCCAAACGCGACGTCATTCATGGCGCGGAGCCTCCCGGATTTGCCCTCAGACTAGGCCCCGCCCGCCAAACTCGGCAAGGCCACCCCCATCCTCGCCGCGAAATCGCGTGATCGTTACCATTTTACGATTTTCTATCTTGGCGTGACTTGCCCGGACACTCTATTTTCGCCTTTGACACCTTCGGCGGCGACTCTGCTACAGGACAGGCCCATGCCCACCGTGATCGAACAAACCCTCGGCACCCCGGTGCCCGCCCGCCCGATCCCCCGCGACGTCATCACCGCGAGCCCGCTGCGCGGCCTCGCCATCGGCATCGCGATCGGGCTGTGCCTCTGGGTCGCGGCGGGGTGGACTGTCTGGTTGCTGGCCGGCTGAAGCAAGCAAGCGCTGCTTTTTTGAAAAAAAGAAGCAAAAAACGTCTATCCGATCGCTGCGGAGTCTCCCCGGGCGGCTCGGAGACAAACGGGGTGAAAAGTTTTTGCTTCTTTTTTCAAAAAGAAGCGCTTCCTACCCTTCTCACCTTCCTCGGCGCCGTAATCCAGATCGCCACCGCCGCCAGCACACTCACCGCGCCGGCGATCATGAAGCCCGGAAGGTCCGACCCCGTCCGGTCATGCAGCACGCCCACCACGTAGGGGCCCGCCGCGCCGCCGGCGATGCCGGAGAGCATCATGGTGCTGAAAATCGTGCCGAAATGCCGCCCCTCGAAAATCTCCACGCTGATCGCGCTCATCACCGAGGGGATCACGTAGCCCAGCGTGCCCTGCGCCAGCACCATCGCCCAGAGCAGAATCGGGCTCGGGCAGCCCGGCAGGGCGATCAGCAGCGCGTAGGTGAGGGTGAAGCCGAGGCAGCCGATCGTCCACACCGGCTCCCGGCCGATGCGGTCGGACAGGGCGCCGAGGAAGATCTGGCCGGGAATGCCGACCAGGCTGACGAAGCCGAGCGCCCAGCCGGCGGTGGCGGCGGAAAACCCGACATCGAGCAGAAACTTGGTCTGGTGCACCTGCACGGCGTACCAGCTGAACATCGCGCAGGTCATGCCCAGCACCAGCCACCAGAAGCGGCTCGTGCGCATGGCCCGCCCCAGCGTCCATTCGGTGGCGGCCCAGACGGGGTCCACGATCGTCACCCGCCGCCCTGCCGCCGCGGCCGCGGCGCTTTCGCCATCCGGCGTGAGCCCGATATCCTGCGGCCGGCGGCACACCAGCAGGTTCAGCGGCGCCACCAGCACGATCGACACCACCGCCAGCCCCAGGCAGGCCTGCCGCCAGCCGACGGTGGCGATCATGTGGCTCATCACCGGCAGCAGCACGATCGAGCCGGCGCCGACGCCGGCGAAGGCGATCGACATCGCCAGCGCCCGGTTGCGCACGAACCAATGCGGCAGGAAAAGCCCCTGCGCCGAATACCCGGTCGCCACCGAGGAGCCGCCGACCAGCACGCCGAGCGTGGCGTAGAGGTGCCAGGGCTGGCTCATCAGCGTCGCCAGGCTCATGCCCAGCGCCAGGCCCACGGCGCCGATCTCCATCACCCAGATCGGCCCCTTGCGGTCCATCAGCCGGCCGATCAGCGGCGAGAGGAAGGCCGAAACCAGGAAGCCGAACGAGAACGCCCCCGCGGTGATGCCGCGGTTCCAGCCGAACTCGTCGAGGATCGGGGGGAACAGCAGGGAGAACGCGGTGCGCGCGTTCACGCCCACCGCCATGGTGACGAAGGACACCGCGACGATGACCCAGCCATAGAAAAAGGGCAGGCGGCGGGCGAGCGCGGTGATCATCGAGCGAGCGTGGCGGGGTGGGGCGGGGCCGTCAAGATCGCAGGAAGCAAGCGCTTCTTTTTTGAAAAAAAGAAGCAAAAAACTTCTATCCGTTTGCTTCGCGCTCTCCCGAGGAGGCCGGGCGGCAAACGGATAAAAGTTTTTTTGGTTCTTTTTTTTCAAAAAAAGAACCGCTTCCTTCCTTCTCTGGACATGCCATCGCCCGCCTCCCTATACCGGAGCGTGTCGAACGAGGGTTCCGCATGCCTGACGCATCCAAAATCGTCCCGGTCATTCTCTCCGGCGGCTCCGGCACGCGGCTATGGCCGGTCTCGCGCGAGAGCTTCCCCAAGCAGTTCTGGCCGCTGATTTCCGATCGCACGATGATCCAGGAAACCGCCGCGCGCGCCATCGGCCCGGCCTTCGCGCCGCCCATGGTGGTCTGCAACCAGGAGCACCGCTTCCTCGTCGCCGAGCAGATGCGCGCCATCGGCATCGCCGGCACCCAGGTGGT
>CAIYPH010000393.1 GCA_903928045.1 uncultured Rhodospirillales bacterium | reverse complement strand
GGATTACCGGAATGAGGTGCTGCCCTGGTAGCGCCCTACCGCCCCGGGGCAACCATGCCGAAGAACGCGCCTTGCGGATCGAAGCATTGCGCAACCCATTGGCCGCCCGGCACTTGCATCGGCCCGTTGGCGAGTTTGCCGCCGTTTTTCGTGACCCGTTCGACGGCCGCGTCGATGGCGGGGACGTTGACATAGAACTGCCAGCAGGGACTGGGGCATTGTGGCGGCTTGGTCATCAAGCCGCCGCGGGTCGTGCCGTCGATGGCGAATAATTGGTAGACGCCCATTGGGCCCATATCGATGGCCTCGGCCTTGGCCCAGCCGAACAGCGCGGCGTAGAAATCGAACGCCTTGGCGCCGTCGCCGGCCATCAGTTCGCGCCAGCCGAAATGGCCCGGTGCATCCGCCGGCGGCGGCGGGCCGGGCGGTGCTTCCCCATTGGGTTTGAACAGGATGAACACCGCGCCTTGCGGGTCCGCGACCACCGCGAAACGTCCGACTCCGGGGATGTCCTCGACCGGCCGGCGGAGGGCGCCGCCCGCCGCGAGCAGCCGCGCGAGTGAGGCATCGACATCGGCGACGCCGATGTAGCCGGTCCAGCAGGGCGGCACGCCCATCGCTTGCGTTTCGGACGTCAGCGGCATTAAGCCGCCGACCATTGTTTCGCCGGCCGAGAGGATTGTGTAGTCGTGACCGGGCACGCCGCTGTCGTTCATGTCCCAGCCGAACACGGCGCGATAGAAGGCGCGGCCGGACTCGGGATCGGGGATCATGACGTCGTACCAGATAAAATCGCCGGGCATGCGGGCCATGTTGGACTCTCCGTCGGTAACGTGACTATATATACGTTGATATCAACATAACTGGCCCATGTCAAACCCTCCCGCCGTCCCGTTCGCCACCACGATCCTGGTCCGCGACCATTGCCTGTGCCTGCACGCCCAGCGCGCGGCGCGCCGTCTCGCTCGTGTCTTCGATGAGGCTTTGCGGCCCAGCGGTCTGACCAACGGGCAGTTTTCGGTGATGATGGCGCTTAACCGCCCCACGCCGGCCGGCCTCGGTGGCGTCGCGTCGTTGTTGGGCATGGATCGGACCACGCTGACCGCGGCCCTGAAACCGCTGGAGCGGCGGGGATGGGTGACGCTGACGCCCGATCCCGCCGACAAGCGCGGGCGTTTGCTGCGACTGACACCGGCGGGGGAGGCGGTGCTGACAGGCGTGGTGCCGATCTGGCAGCGTGTCCATGCGGCGATTGAAAGCCGCCTGCCGGACGGGAACGCCGACCGGCTGCGGGCCGAACTGATTAGCCTTTCCCAACCGTGACGCCGGTCATGCGCTCGTAGACCTTTACCACAGCGGAACCTTCTTCCTTGTTCAGGCCGGCGGCGCGGGCCATTTGGTAAGCCTGTTGCGAGACGTTCGCCAGTAGCACAGGGACGCCCAATTGCTTGGCGAAAGCGGTTTCGAGTTCTTGATCCTTATATGAAATATCGACCGTGCCCGACGGCGCGAAATTGCGGTCGATCATGCGCCGGCCGCGCATGCGCAGGGCGAAGGAGTCGCCGGAGCTGACTGTCAG
>CAIYPH010000392.1 GCA_903928045.1 uncultured Rhodospirillales bacterium | reverse complement strand
GTCGCAACAGCCAATCTGCCAAATTACCTCGGCTGGCGTAGAACCATCGAAGCCCTCCCGAAAGCGCCCGCACCCAACCTATGGATCATGGCAGCTGCCGGATTGGGACCGTATCAACAAGCAACACAATAAGAGCGAAACTTTTTGTTCCATCCATGCCGTTGGCGTACTCCTCGCGGATAGGTTGAAGCGGTAGGCACCAAGCGGATAAAAGTTTTCTGCTTCTTTTTTGCAAAAAAAAGAAGCGCTTGCCTTCGATCTGGCTTAAAGACCGACAAGCCCCCGGTAGAGCGCCGTCAGGCGCGCCGTCATCGGACCACCGGGCGGCAGTGGGCGGCCGTCGATCGCGCGGACCGGCACCAGGCCGGCGAAGGTGCCGGTCACGAACGCCTCTGCGGCGTTGTAGACGTCAAGCAACGTGTGGTCGCCCTGGTGCAGCCGGATCTCATGGGTGCGGCACAAATCGATCACCTTGCCGCGCGTGATGCCGTTGAAGCACGAGGTGCCAGAGGAGGTGTAAACCTCGCCGTCCCGCACGAAGAAGAAATTCGTCGCGTTGCAACTCGCCACGAAGCCGCGGTCATCCAGCATCAGCGCCTCATCCGCGCCTGCCTTGTAGGCCTGGATCAGCGCCATGATGAGATTGAGCCGGGAATGCGAGTTCAGCCGCATGTCGAACTGGTCCGCTCGCGTGCACCGAAACGTCGAGGTCAGCAGCGCGAGCCCTGTCGCATATAGCGAAGCCGGCGGCATTTTGTGCTCCGCCACCACCACCACCGTCGCCGGCCCGATCGCCTGGCGCGGGTCCTGGCTCGGGGTGGATTTCAGGCCACGGGTCACCATCAGGCGGATATGCACCCCATCCTTCATCCGGTTGGCCCGGCACGTCGTCTCAATCGCCGCCAGCACCTCGGCGCGCGTCATGCCGATATCGAGGTCAATCGCCCGCGCGCCCTGAAACAGCCGCGCAATATGCGCCTCCGCGAACAGCAGCCGCCCGCCCACCAGGCGGAACCCCTCCCACACCCCGTCGCCCGCGATGAACCCGCCATCGAACACCGAGACCATCGCCTTCGCGCGGGGCACCAGCGCCCCGTTGATCCACACCTTCACTCGCTCATTGCGCGCATCCGCCGCGATGTCCTGACTGCCGGCCATATCCCACTCTCCACTTTCTCCGCACCGTCGCAGGCCGACCGCATACATGACAAGCCGAGGCGCGGCGGCTAGCCTCCCGCTCCCACACAGGAGCCCGCCATGACCGACCTGCCCAACCCCCGCCGCGCCGCGCTCGGCCTCGGCCTCGCCGGCATCGCCGCCGTGGCCGCCAACTCCGCCATGGCCCAGGCCCCCGCCTCCACCTGGGAGCGCATCAAATCCACCGGCGAGCTGCGCATCGGCGTAACCCAAGGCGAGCCGTGGTTCTTCAAGGACCTGACATCAGGCGAATGGGGCGGCATCGGCCACGCCGCCGGCAAGCAGATCGCCGCCGATCTCGGCGCCAAGCTGGTCACCGTCGAAACCACCTGGGGCAACGCCGTCGCCGCCCTCCAGGCCGGGCAGTTCGACGTGATGTTCGTGCTCGACGCCACTCCTCAGCGCGCGCTCGCCGTCGACTTCCCCGCCCAGCCCTTCTTCTACTACGCCCAAGGCGTCCTGGTCCGCGACGGAATCGCCGTCCGCCGCTGGTCCGACCTCGATAAGCCCGACATCACCATCGGCGTCACCCTCGGCACCGCGCCCGACCGCGACCTCACCGGCCGCATGAAACAAGCCAAAATCGAGCGCTTCACCACCAACGACCAATCCGTGCTCGCCTTCCAGTCCGGCAAGGTGCACGCGATCAGCCTCTACCATCCCGCCCTCGTCATGCAGCGCAAACGCGTGAACCAAGGCAAAGTCATCATCCCCGAACCCGCCCGCGCCGCCACCACCTCCGCCGGCGTGCGCCGCGAAGCCGACAAAACCTTCCGCGACTGGCTCGGCCTCGCGCTGGATTTCTACTACGTCACCGGCGCCACCCAAACCTGGTACGAAACTTTCCTGACATCGCGCGGCATCGACCCCACCGAAGCCCCCGCCGTCATGAAGGAGCTGTGGGGGCGGAGCTGAAGAAGGGG
>CAIYPH010000391.1 GCA_903928045.1 uncultured Rhodospirillales bacterium | reverse complement strand
GATTGCTGCGGTCGTGACGGGCGCGGGTTTCGGGTGTCCACATGGCAGGTCTCGCTGTTAGGTGCGAGGCATCGACTCACACATCAATCGAGCCGGGCAAGAGAATTCAAATGATTCGAAAACCTTCCGGACGGACACTTAGCAAAAAACGACCGTCAGAATCTGCATTTCAGCCCTCGCATCGGGTCTCCGCCTCGTGATGTCGTGCGGCACTACCATTCCAACGACCATGCGCATGCCACAGGCGCGACACCTGCCGCAGCTGCCGCTATCTCGATCCGCTCCTTGCTACTGCCGAGCTCTTCACCATGGATCCCCCCCAAAACCCAGAACGACGCAATGCCAGCAGACTTGGCACCGGCAATATCAGTCCGAAGCGAGTCACCAATAGCGAGTACCTGGCTTCGCTCGACGGACAGCATTGCCATAACCCGATCATATACGGCGCCAGCCGGCTTACCGACCCAAACGGCGCGTCCGCCGAGTTCCTCGTAGCACTGGGTCAACGCACCAGCACAAATCAATCGCGTTGTTCCGCGCAGAACCTCAAGATCCGGATTTGCACACACCATCGGTAACGCCAACCGAACGCAGTCGTGTAGCAGCGGCTTCCAGCTATCGAGGTCAGTGGCGCTCCCCAAATCATCGGGCCCCGTATTGAGCACAAAATCGGCATCCGCAGGCCTCTCGACGCGGATCAGATCGAGGCCCTCAATGACATTTCGGTCGCGATCGGGGCCGATATGAAACACACGTGGCCCCAGCGTGTTGAAAAATGGGTGAGCCTCTGGCTGGAATCGCTCTCGAAGCAGCTGATGCGTTGCCTCACCACTCGTCAAAATGCCGGTGTATAGATGGTCGGGAATCCCCATATTACGAAGGCTCGCCTGGGCAACATGCGCCCGCCGTGGAGCGTTCGATAGAAGAACAACAGACTTCCCTAAATCACTTAGCTGTCGTAGGCACTCCACCGCGCCAGGATATGGCGCGATTCCATCATGTATTACTCCCCATAGATCGATTATATACCCTTCATATTCTTCGGAAATCTGTCGAAGACCGTCGATATAAATCATTTTTTCCATCAGATATCCACACCTATGGCTTCACTGACGCTCTGGAACCCCTGTTTACTCAACTCTGCCAACATCTCTCGTTTGATTCTACCTATCAGGTCCGGCCCATTATATGCAAAAGCAGAGTAGAGTTGAACCAAGCTGGCCCCCGCGCGAATCTTCATCAGCGCGTCAATGCCGCTGGACACACCGCCGGCCCCGATGAGAACCAGGCGCCCCCGTCCGAGTTGTGCAAAACGCCTGAGGATCTCTGTCGAAAGTGTAAGAAGCGGACGCCCGGAGAGCCCCCCGGTCTGGTGAGCATGGCGGGACAGCAAACCGGGCGGGCGAGAGATGGTTGTATTGGAAACAATCAAACCGCTAACCCCAGCCTCAACACACGTCTCAACCAACCCGCCAATCGCTTCGAGCGCCAAATCGGGGGCGACCTTCACGAGTAGGGGGGGATGCGTCGGAACGCCAGACCTCACGGCTGCGAGTATCGCGCGTAGCCGCGTCTCCCCCTGTAGGTCCCGAAGCCCGGGCGTGTTGGGCGAGGATACATTAATGACGACATAATCAGCCAAGGGCGCAACGCTCGCGATGAGCGCGGGATAGTCGCGCTCAGGTTCCGCTCCATCCTTATTGATGCCGACATTGGCGCCAACAGGGACTGCTCCACAACGGTAACGGCCAAGATGCCTCGCGTAGTCCCGCAAGCCGGCGTTATTGAACCCCATCCGATTGATAACCGCCCGGTCCTCGGTCAAACGAAACAGCCGAGGCCGTGGATTTCCCGCCTGCGGCCGCGGCGTCACGGTGCCGGCCTCGACAAAACCGAACCCGAGCGCAGCAAGCCCATTGACCGCGACGCCATTCTTGTCGAAGCCCGCCGCCAACCCAAGCGGATTGGAAAACCTCAGGCCCATCACGCGAACCGCGAGCCGTTCATCGTCGGCTTCAGCTTCCCCGCCGGGCAGCCCCATGGCCAGAGCCTGGATTCCCAGACGGTGAGCCCGTTCCGGATCGATCATTCGCAGGGCCGGCAGCGCCAAACGCATGGCGACGCTTCGAGGGAACCCTCTCACCAGGAGTCGCAGCAATAGGAGAGAGTGGTCAGCACTTGCTTGCCCCCACGGTAAGGGTTGTCAAGCGGCCGCGCATGATGAAATCACCGAAATCCATTTCCAGATCATCTGCGATTCCATTCATCCAATAGCGGATCGTGACCTCATAGTCCGGTTGCTGCGCCCCTACGTCCTGGTCGAAGAACGCAACATGCACGCGCACGCTCGGAAGGTCGGCCAGTCCGGCCCATCGCGAAGGCATGCGGCTCGAAATACCGGAAATCGCGACCGAGGTGCTTTGGGCGCCTTCTGCCCCGGTGCCATCAAAAAGTGGCACCTCGACGAACTTCTTCCCCGCCAGCGCAGCAGTTAAAATAGCATCAGTATGAGCCATTGGAAATAACGTGCCGCGGCTCAACTTCTTTACACTGCCTTCAGGGATCGCGTATTTCACCTCGCCGCCATCGGCCGTCATCTGCGCCTCGCCGACGACTTCACTGGTCGTCGTCCGTCCGGTCATCTGCCGCGAACGAAAACTCAGGCTCTCGCCGTTCTTCCGCTCATACGTCGTGTATTCGGACAGCACGTCGACATCTTGGCCATCGCTATTGGTAATCGTCATCGCAAGGCGCTGGTGCACAGTCCAACCGTCGCACGCATCCACCACATCGTATGACATAGTCCCTGTCGCGCCCGATACATCGCCGCGAGCCTTGACCAAATTGAGCTCATACACCGCGGAATGCGCCGCGAGATCGGCCGCAGCGATGGGCAGGGGCGTGCAGAGCAACATGAGGGCCAAAGCAAGCCGTCGAAAATTCATGCGCGGTCGCCTCCAACAGAATCTCCTTCTACATAGGAGTATCATAGGACCAAAGAAAGTGCTGACGCCCGTCGCAAGCTGCGAAGAGAATAGGAGACATCCACCGATTGAGCGTCACCGGGGGCTGAACAAAATCGCGGTCCCCCCCACCATCACGAGCCGGCCGGCGCCGACCGGTGCGCCAATCCCCATCGCGGCCAGTGCCGTATTGCCGTCATCCGTTCGGATGGAAAGGCCGGCGACATAGGGCGGCGCCGCCAATTCCGACCCGGGAAAGTCGGCGCGCGCGGCTGCTGGGGTCAGGATGCGGATACGTCCAACCGGAAGCTCGAGCACGTAGCCGTCATGACGATCAGGTCGCAGCGGCCGGCCAGCCGCTCGGGCCAATTCTGCCGCGAGACCAGCCGCAGGCTCAGCCGCGATGGTGATCTCGTCCAGCGCCACGGCACGGTTGGGATGAACGAGGTCGGACTCGAGCCAAATCAGGTCGGGTGTGAGATGCCGTATCAATTGCACCCGCGGGACGAGCATGGTCAGGGGCAAGCGCTCAAAGCGCGCCAAACCACCGTCCGTCGCGCGCGCGGAAGTGACAACCTCCGTTGACAGGTTTCCACGGGCAAGGCGACGCCCAGCAGCGGCAGTGTCATCGATAGCGAGACTGATGACATGAACACCTTCGTAGCGTCCGAGCATGGCAGCAATCGTCCGGCTCGGCCGCTCGGGGTCGATGACGCCGAGCAGTTCTATGTAGCCGGAGCGAAGCATCGCACAGCGATTGCCCGTTCCTGTCGGCTGGCCGTCGGCGCCCGCGTGGCGGGCAAGCGGGGTGAGTGCAAACCCAACCGCCGACCATGCCGCCACCGCCGCGTCCATGTCCGCGACGATGTAGCCAGCATGATCAATGCCAATCGCCCGGCCGGGATACAGCATCAGGGAGCGGCTTCGTATTTCTCGATGAACCAGGCCGCGGGTTCCGCCGCTGCGTCGCTGTACCAGGAGTCGACAAGGGGATGGGCCCGTACCGCCGCGCAATAGGCGACCGCCTCGTCGTCGAGTTGGGGGGCGTAGGTCAGCAACCGAGCAACCACAGGCGCATACATTGCATCAGCGAGCGAGAAATTACGGCCGAACAGGAACGGCCCGCCGGCGCCAAAACGCCCCCGTGTTTCTCGCCAGATCTCGCTGATGCGGGCGATATCCGCCGTCACGCCCTCGTTGCCACACGTGCCAGCGGCACCCGGGCGAAAGAGGCTCATCGGCATCGCCATGCGAAGCTCGCGAAAACCCGAGTGCATCTCCGCCGAAATCACCCGGGCATGCGCGCGCGCGGCCGGGCTGTCCGGCCATAGGCCTGGCGCCTGCTCGGCGCAGTATTCGCAGATGGCCAGACTGTCCCAGACCCTGTTTCCGGCGTGCTCAAGATAAGGAACCGTCCCGCCAGGGGAGACAGCTCGCACCCCCGGGGTGACCCCACCGGCCAGCGGGATGACGGTCTCCGCGACATCCAGCCGGGCAAGGCGCACTGCGAGCCACCCCCGCAGGGACCACGACGAATACCGTCGCGTGCCGATATACAACCGATCTTCCGCCATTCCGGCTCCTCTCACGTCACATCACCGCAGACCAATCGGCGGATATCAGCCTCGGAGCAATTCCATCCGAAAAGTCGCATCCCGATCCGTCACTCTAGCGCTGCACGCCCGTGTTCATCAAACGGGCGAGCAATTTGCGGGAGCACTTCAGGCACAAGGCCGAAAACTACCGCGCATCCGGAGCTGATCATACAATTCATCAATAAATTTCTACAAAATGAAACTGTTTTCTGTGGAGCGAATCCGCCAAATAAGTGCGCAGTCTTCACCCCGTTGAAACGAGACAGGTATCGCCATGACCGCGATCTTTTTCCTCCTCCGCCCGTTGCTGACAAACCGCCGCGGCGCAACCGCCACGGAATACGTCCTGATCGCCGCGGTGATCGGCGGGCTCGTGATTTCGTCAGCGACCTCCTTCGGCAACGGCCTCTCGAGCGCCTATAGCTCCATCGGCACGACCCTCAGCACCAAGGCCACCGGCATGTAGTCCGCGGGCCGGCGGCACCTGGAAGGCCAATAGCGAAGCGCCAATTGCAATTCATCAGGCGTGGTAGGGCATCGCCATATGCCGGAACCCATCCGACGTATCGCCGCCTTAGCCTCGCCGCCAGACTGGGCCTTTGCGCCGGCCTGTTCGGCATCCCGCTGGGCTTCATCGCCTATCTGCTGATCCCCGGTCAGCAGCTTGGGATCGATTTCGCCTCGAATGAGTTGCAGCGCGCCCGCTCATTGCAAGCAATCGTGCCGGTGCAAGCGGACGAGGGCGCCACCCACCTCAACAGCGGCGGAACACCCGCTCCGCGCGCGCGGCATGTCAACGCCGCCGCAGCAACCAATGGCGCTCGGCGCGACACTGTCCGCCAGTCCAACCCCACTGCGGCCGCCTGTTCTGCCGTCACGACGCCAGACCGCCTCGCCCTTGCGCCCACGGATATGCACAGGCTGATTACCCGGATCGGCGTCGGCCAGAGCACCGCCGCGGCCATCGCAGCAGATCCCGACCGTTCCCACCGCATCCCGCTGGACGGGCGACTCACCGCGCCGCCCCGGGTCGTGTGCTCCCATCTCGGCCAGATCACCCGAGATCGCTCCGGTGCCGCGAGCGCCGCGCCTGTCATACAACAGCGCGCAGCGACCGACGGAATTATCAGCAGCGTGCAGCAATCCGTTACCGACTTCATCGCCCAGGCCGCAGCCCTCAAAAGGCCATTCCATCGACTTCGCACGTGCCAACGGTCGAAGCTCGGACCGCCGGCCGCACCTGCGCCACGATATGGCAGTCAACGTCATCGCGGTCCACAACCCACCGAAAGCGCCGAGTCAGCTGGTCAATATCTCACCGCACGGCCGCGCCCCGCATAGCTCTCTCACTCTCGAGGCCGGCGCGGAGATCATTCGGCACCGGCTTCTTGACGTTCCTGTCAATCGTCCTGTGGTAGCGTCCAACGATGGATTGCCGCACGTACTATTCCCGCTGACGGACGCCGTCCGCCGTCGCCTGAATACACTGGCCGAACGGGCCGCGCTGACCCGCGCAGGGGAGCCATCGCCACGCCAGCCGAACGCCTGGCGTGGCGATGAGCGCCTACTTTGCCGGCTTACGGCCAGACTTGGCCACCGGCTTCTTCGCAGCGGCCTTCTTGGCGACCGCCTTCTTGGCGACGGGCTTCTTCGCGTCCGGCTTGGCCGCCTTCGCCGCCGCGGCAGCCGCCTTGGCGAGATCCGGCACGTTGCTCGACGAGGCGGCAAGGCGCGGCGAATTGGTGACCGCCAGTGCCGCGCGCCCGGAATCGCTCTCGTTGATCTTGGCCATGATGGCTTCGCGGGCGCGGTTGAAATACTCGCGGTTATTCACCACGAACTCGCGAGACTTCCGCAGCTCACGCAGGTAGTTGTTGATCTCCGGCACCACGTAGCGGGCCACCATGTCCCAGCTGCGGAAGGTGTTTTCCGGGTTCGCCCAGTCATGCACGAAGCCGACAATGGTGCCGAAACCGCCGCTGATCTCATAGACGCGCTTGATGGTGGCGATCAGGTCATCGGGGGTGCCGATGGTCGCGGCCGCGCCGGGGGAGAAGGCGGTCTTGTCGACGGCCTCGTCGGGCGTGGTGAAGCGCTTGCCGCCGGGCATCTGCAAGGTGTCGATGATGTATTCGTTGTGGTGACGGAAAAGCCCGTCGCGCGCCTGCTCGCGGGCCTTCTCGCGGGTCTCGGCGATGTGCCAGGACAGCAGCACGCGCCAGTTCTTGCGATCGACGGTCTGGCCGTGCTTGGCGGCCGATTCCTCGGCGAAGGCCCACTGCGTCGGCAGCGCGTTCAGGCCCTGCGAGGAGAGCGAGCCGATCGAGATCACGCCGGCGCCGTGCTTGCCGGCCAGCGTCATGCCTGACGGGCTGATCTGCGAGGCCACCGCGAAGGGCATGTGCTCCTGCATCGGCAGCAATTGCAGCGCGGCGTCATTCAGCTCGAACCAGTCGGACTTATGGGTGATGCGCTCGCCGTTCATCAGGCGGCGGATGATGCCCATCGCCTCGTCCTGACGGTCACGCTGGAGCATCGGGTCGATGCCCAGGGAATGCGCGTCAGACGCGAGCGCACCGGGGCCCGAGCCGAAAATGGCGCGGCCGCCGCTCATCCAGTCGAGCTGCACCATGCGCTGGGCGACGTTGTAGGGGTGATGGTAGGGCAGCGAGACCACGCCGGTGGCGAGCAGGATGCGCTTGGTGCGCTCCGCGGCGGCGGCGAGGAACATCTCGGGCGAGGCGATCATCTCCCAACCGGAGGAATGATGCTCGCCGCACCAGAACTCGTCATAGCCGAGCTTGTCGAGATGCTCGACGAAATCGATGTCGCGGCGGAACTGGAGGATGGGGTTCTCGCCGATGGGGTGGTGGGGGGCAAGGAAGGCACCGAAGCGCAACCGGGACATGGGACGTTCTTTCGGGTTGTTCTGGATGGACGCGATTCCGCACTCTCCGACACACCGCGCGTCGCGGCAAGCCGGAACCGTGCAGCCTGCGCCCGCCCTTCGCATCGCGCGCCGGCACGGTAGATTTTTTTCCGAAACCACGAGAGATCTTGCTTGACATCAGGGCGTGAATATGGGAACATATAGTGAACTTGCCATATCATGAAAGGCCCCGATGTCCTCCGCCCCTCCCCTCCTCCGGAATCTGCTCGCGCAGCTCCTGCGGCATCTGCTGCTGGTACTGGCCGGGCTGCTCGGCGCGCGCATGGACTCTCTGCGCGCCATGCAGGCCGCGTTGCCGGCCGGGCATCGGCGGCGGGCCCGGTTCGCGGCCGAGATTGCTCGGCTCGTCCGGCTGCGCGCGCTGCTCGCCGAGGAGGATCTGCTGAACGATCCCGGCTTTCTCGGCAAGGCGGCCGAAGTTGCGCGCATGCGCAATGATGCCGGGCGGCGGGCGCTGGTGCGGCGGCGCGTTCATCCCACACGCTACGGGCTGCTGCGCAGCGCCCGCCCGGCGCCGCCGCGCGCCTGGCACACGCCGGGCGGCCGATGTAGCAGCTGCATGGCGATCGCCTGACGCGCTGCCGGGAGCCTCCCGTGCGGCGGCGTACCCGTGCGCCCGCGCCACCGGATCGCGATGACCGGCCGTGGCCGGGGTTGGCCGGCGTGGCTTGCTGTTTGCGCAGGCCCGCACTGGCGCGGGCGGCGTTGTTTACGCTCGCGGATCCTGCGCAGTATGATTCCCGCAGGCCGGTGCGCGCATGCGTGCGCCGGCCCATTTGAAGGGAGATTTGCATCCATGGATATGACGGAAACACGCGATCCAGCCGCGAAGACGCAGAACGGCGGACATTTCGACGTGCTGATCGTCGGCGCCGGGATTTCCGGGGTCGGCGGCGCCTACCACCTCACCCAGCAGTGCCCGGAGAAGAGCTACGTCATCCTGGAGACCCAGGACAGCTACGGCGGCACCTGGTGGACCCATAAATACCCCGGCATCCGCTCGGACTCGGACCTCCATACCTTCGGCTATCGCTTCAAGCCCTGGACCACGGCGCCGATCGCCTCGGCCGACGAGATCCGCAAATACATGGGCGACGTGATCGAAGAAAACGGCATTGCCGACCATATCCGCTACCACCACAAGGTGATGAAGGCGACGTGGTCGAGCGCCGAGAAGCAGTGGTCGCTGGAAGTGCTGAACAAGACGACCGGCGATACGGAAGTCTTCACCGGCTATTTCCTGTGGATGTGCCAGGGTTACTACCGCCACGAGGAAGGCTACACCCCGGATTGGCCTGGCATGGCGGACTTCAAGGGCCAGATCGTCCATCCGCAGAACTGGCCGCAGGATCTCGACTACACCGATAAGCGCGTGGTGGTGATCGGCTCCGGCGCCACCGCCGCGACCGTG
>CAIYPH010000390.1 GCA_903928045.1 uncultured Rhodospirillales bacterium | reverse complement strand
TCGACCTTCTGCAACTGCACCTGGGTGATCTCCACGCCCGACTGGTACTGGTCGAGGATCGCCTGCACTCCCTTGGTCACCTCGGCCTCGATGCGGGCACGCGCATCGGTCAGCGCCGGCTGGATCGGCGTGCGGCCGATCACCTCGCGCATGACGCTCTCGGCGGCGGATTTCACCGTGTAGTCCGGCCGGCGGGTGTTGAACATGTACTGCACGCCGTCGCGGATGCGCCAGAAGACGGCGAAGTTGATGTCGATGATGTTCTCGTCGCCGGTCAGCATCAGGCTTTCGGCCGAGATGTCGCGCGGCGCATCGCGCACGGCGCCCCGGGCGGCGAGGCCGAATTCACCCGAGGAGAGATAGCCGACCTCGGTGCGGTTGATGCGCGTGACGGCCAGCGTGTTCACGCTCTCGATCGGCCAGGGCATATGGTAGTTGAGCCCGGGCAGCGTCTTGCGGTCGAAGGCGCCGAAGCGCAGCACCAGGCCCTGCTCGTCGGGCTGCACGCGGTAGAAGCCGCTGGCGAACCAGCCGAGCACCAGCAGCACGGCGATCAGGGTGAAACCGCGCCAGCCGGAAAACGCACCACCCGACCCGCCGGACCCGCCGCCGCCATTGCCGAAGCCGGGCGGCAGCATGCCGCGCACGAACCCCTGGGCGCGGGCGATGATGTCCTCCAGCTCCGGCGGTGGGCCGCCGCGCTGCGGGCCGCGCGGACCACCGCCCCATGGGCCTTGCGGGCCATTGCCCCCCGGGCGCGGGCCGCTACCGCCGGGGTTGCCCCACGGACCGCCGCCACCGGACGACCCGCCGCTGCCTGAATTGCCGTTCGAGGGGCCGCCAGGTTCACCAGTATTCCAAGGCATCGGGGCGGAAAGCTCCTCATGGATCGTCGGGGGCGGGACATTCTGCCGGTTGGCAAAAATGCGGCATTGGCAGAACGGCGCGGCGGGGCCATATCGCTGCGGCATGTCCCGCCTCCATATTGACCGGCTTCTGAAGGTTTTCAAGCGCATGAGCGAACCCACGCCCGATCTCCTCCGAACCAGGCTGCGCGGGGTGATCGATCCCGCCTCCGGGCGGGATATCGTCACCGCCGGCCTGGTCGAGGAAATCCTCGTCAAAGGCGGCCTCGTCCATGTCAGCCTGCTCACGGATCGCGCCCAGGCGGCCGCGATGGAGCCGATGCGCGCCGAGGTGGAGCGCATCGTCGCCGCGGTCGATGGCGTCAAGAACGCCACCGCCGTGCTGACCGCCCACAAGGCCGCCGCGCCGGCCCCAGCGGCCAAGGCGCCGGCCGCGCATAACCATGATCACGGCCCGGCGCAGCCCGCCTCGGCCGCCAAGGCGGTGCTGCTGCCGGACGTGACGGCGATCGTCGCGGTGGCCTCCGGCAAGGGTGGCGTCGGGAAATCCACCGTCGCGGTCAACCTCGCCGTCGCGCTCGCCCGCCAGGGGCTGCGGGTCGGCTTGCTGGACGCCGATATCTACGGCCCCAGCCTGCCCCGCATGCTCGGCCTGTCGCGCAAGCCCGAGGTCCGCGGCGACAAGATGATCCCGCTGCCGGCCTGGGGGCTGAAGGCGATGTCGATCGGCTTCCTCGTCGAGGAGGAAACCCCGATGATCTGGCGCGGCCCGATGGTGATGGGCGCGCTGGAGCAGATGATGGGCCAGGTCGAGTGGGGCCCGCTCGACATCATGATCGTCGACATGCCCCCCGGCACCGGCGACGCGCAGCTCACCATGGCGCAGCGGGTGACACTGGCCGGCGCGGTGATCGTCTCCACGCCGCAGGATATCGCGCTGCTCGATGCGCGGCGCGGGGTGAAGATGTTCGAGCGCACCCGGGTTCCGCTGCTCGGGCTGATCGAGAACATGAGCTATTTCTGCTGCCCCAACTGCAACCACCGCTCCGAGATCTTCGGCCATGGCGGGGCGCGGCTGGAGGCGGAGAAGCTCGGATGCGAGTTCCTCGGCGAAATCCCGCTGGTGCTCGATATCCGCACCGCCGCCGATGCCGGCACCCCCGTGGTGGCGGCGGCCCCCGACAGCGCGCCGGCCCAGGCCTTCGCGGCGATCGCCCGGCGGCTCTGGGCGAAGGTGAGCGGCGAGACGACCAAGGCGGGGCCGCGCATCGTCATCAGCTGAGCGTGGCGGGCCGGGGTTGAAGGGGGGGAACTACCTCCTTTTCCCCGGCTACCACCACGAAGATGTTTAACCGCCACGGTATCCCGCGCACGCGCCGGTAACCTGGCATTCATTTCTTCCGCCTAGGAGAGCGGGGACGGACCAGCGGGTCCGGCCCCCTCCCAGAACAGGAGAGATGGATGATCATCGGGTTCCTGCCGCCCGCCCGCTTGGGCCAGCTCGCCTTGGCCATGATCCTGGCCCTCGTTGCCCGCCCGGCCGCGGCGCTGCCGAGCTTCGCCGCGCAGACCAACCAGCCCTGCGCCGCCTGCCATGTCGGCGCCTTCGGGCCCCAGCTCAAGCCGTTCGGGCGGGACTTCAAACTCTACGGCTACACCGCGACCGACGGGAAAGACCACGGCCCGCCGATCGCCGCGACCGCCATGGCCTCCTTCACCCGTACCGCCTCCAGCCAGCCCGGCGGCGCGGCGCCCGGCTTTGCCGCCAACAACAATTTCGCGTTCGACGAAGGCTCGATCTATTTCGCCGGACGCATCCGCGAGAGCATCGGCGCCTTCATCGAGGGCAATTA